>NZ_BAAALD010000055.1:0-52626 GCF_039528095.1 Kitasatospora arboriphila | reverse complement strand
GGCGCTCGGCGCGGCGCACCGGGCGGGCGACCGCGGCGGCGGTCCGGTGGGCCGGGGCGGCCGCGGGCTCGGCGGTCACCGCGCAGCGCACCAGCCAGGCGGTGACCGGCAGCAGCAGACCGGCGCTCCAGGCGTGGCCGCCGAGCGGGTCGTCCCCGCCGGACAGCCCGAGCACCATCAGCACCCCGTAGCAGAGCGCGGGCGGCATCAGGCGGTGGGAGCGCAGCAGCAGCTCAAGTTGATAGCGGATCAGGGCGGTCACCGGGCCTCCTCCGGAACGGCCTGCACGTCCTGGGCGTCCTGTCCGGCATCGCCCCGCGCGTCGTGGGCGTGCCCGTCGGCGGCCGGCCCGGGGACGGCCACCAGACTGCGCACGTGCACGCCGCGGTCGCCCGCGAGCAGGGCGCGCAGCAGGGCGTCCGAGTGCGCCCCGGCCACCTCCAGCCGGACGGCCCCGCCGGGCAGGCCGGTGCGGCGGGGTGCGCCGGGCAGCCGCTGGGGCAGCGGGCCCGGCCCGGCGGTCTCCACCTCGACCAGCACGGTCGCACCACCGGCCGGCCCGGTGCCGACGGGCCGCAGGGCGCCGTCGTCGAGCTCGTACGCGGCGGTGGTGAGCCCGGCGAGCCGGGCCGGGTCGTGGTCCACGAAGAGCACCCGTCCGCCGCGGGCGGCCCGGTCGGCGGCCGCCTCGTCGAGCCGGGCGCGGGCGGCGGGGTCGAGTCCCGTCCAGGCCTCGTCGAGCACCAGCAGGTCGGCGTCGGCGAGCAGGGCCTGGGCGACGGCGACCTTCTGGCAGGTGCCCTTGGAGAGTTCGGCGAGCGGGGTGCCGGCCCGGTCCGCGATGCCGAAGGCGTCCAGCCAGTGCTCGGCCCTGCGGTCGGCCTCCGCGGCGTCCATCCCGCGGACGCGGCCGAGGTGCCGCAGGTAGCCGCGGGCGTCGAAGGGCAGTGCGGGTGGGAAGCGTTCGGGCACGTAGGCCCGTCGGGCGGGCAGCTCGGCGGTGCCCTCCGTGGGGCGCTCCACCCCGGCCGCGATCCGCAGCAGGGTGGACTTGCCGCTGCCGTTCGGGCCGCCGATCCGCACCAGCGCACCCGCCTCCACCGCGAGCGCCACCCCGCGCAGGATCCACGGCCCGCGCCTGCCGTACCGCCGTCCAACCCCGTCGAGCCGCATGCGCCCCCTCCCTCCGCGGAAGCCTAGACGGTGCTCCGACCCGGTGGGCCGCGGTGCTCCGATCCGCACAATCCGCTTGGTTCGCACAGGCCCTGCACATTGGGAGAACCGAATTGATGATCCATAGGATGCGCGCGTGACGACTACCCGACGACGAACGGCGACCCGCGCGGCGGGGCTGCTGTCAGCACTGGCGATATCCGCCGGCATGCTGCTCGGCACCCTCCCGGCGTACGCCGACGAACCCAGCGGCACCGCGGCCGCCACCACCGAGGCACCCAAGGTCGACCTCGTCCTCGACGTCAGCGGCTCCATGCGGGCCACCGACATCGAGGGCCGGAGCCGGATCTCGGTCGCCCAGCAGTCCATCGGCGAGGTGATCGACGCCCTGCCCGCGGAGACCGAGTTCGGCATCCGCACGCTGGGCGCCACCTACCCGGGCAACGACAAGGCGGAGGGCTGCAAGGACACCAAGCAGCTCTACCCGGTCGGGAAGACGAACAAGGTGGAGGCCAAGACGGCCGTCGCCACCCTGCGTCCGACCGGCTGGACGCCGATCGGCCTGGCGCTGCGCGGCGCGGCCCAGGACCTCGGCAACGGCCCGACCACCCGCCGGGTGGTGCTGATCACCGACGGCGAGGACTCCTGCGCCCCGCCGGACCCGTGCGAGGTGGCCCGCGAACTGGCCTCGCAGGGCATCAACCTGGTGGTCGACACGCTGGGCCTCGCCCACGACGACAAGACCCGCCAGCAGCTGCTGTGCATCGCCAACGCCACCGGCGGCACCTACACCGACGTGCGGACGAAGGAACAGCTGACCGACAAGGTCAAGCAGTTGGTCAACCGGGCCGGCGAGACCTACCGGGTGACGCCCGCCAAGGTGGCCGGCGCCGACGCCTGCCCGAACGCGCCGGTGCTGCGGCCCGGCGTCTACAGCGACCGCGAGAAGTTCTCCGAGCACCGCGTCTACCGGGTGCCGGTGAAGGCGGGCGAGGAGCTGCGCGCCTCGGTCAGCGTCACCCCGGACCGGGCGGTCGCCCGTGACTACGGCGTGCTGCTGCTGGCCACCGACACCCGCGGCCAGGAGCTGGTGCGCGGCACGGACGCGGGCAGCGGCCGCACCGACGTCGCCTCCACCGGTCTGCGCTGGTCCGCCCCGGCGGCGGACGAGGACGCCACGCCCTCGCCGTCCGGCAAGGGTGCGGCCACCGACGGCGTCGTCTGCCTGGTCGTCAGCAACTCCTTCGCCGCCCAGGCCGGCGTGCAGGCCGAGCCCGGTCTGCCGGTCGAGCTGACGGTGGACGTCGCCAAGGCCTCGCCGTCACCGGACGGCCCGGCCATGGGTCTCGGCCGCGGCTGGATCCTGCTGCTGGTGCTGACCCTCGCGGGCCTGCTGGCCGGCCTGCTCTTCGGCTGGGTCGCGCGCTGGCGGATCGCTGTCTGGCGGGAGAACTGACGATGCGTGCACCGATGATGCGTTCCCTGATGCTGCGTTCGCGGGCCGCCCGTGCCGCGGCCGTGCTGCCGATCGGGCTCGGCGCCCTGCTGGCGGCCGCGCCGTCCGCCGCCGCGGCCTCCCCGTCGCCGGCGCCGTCCGGCTCGGCCGACACCGCTCCGGTGACGACCGCAGGGACGACCTTCCTGACCGCGACGCCGCTGCCCGCCGGGCGGACGGCCGCGGTGTCCGCCTCCACCGGCGACTACCTGTACTGGGCGTTCGCCGCCTCCGAGGGCCAGACCGACACCGTGCACGTCACGGTGGCGCTGCCGCCGTCCGGTGACCGGCACGGCGCGCAGACCTGGTCGGTGGAGCTGTTCGACGGCCTGCGCCGCCGGCAGTCCTGCACCGCCGGTCCGCAGAACGCCACCGCGGACACCGGCACCGCCTCGGTGTCGATGAGCTGCGCGCTGCGGCAGATCCGCTCCTGGGCCGAGCCGTGGTCGGGCGACCCGCTGCCGGGCACCTACTACGTCCGGCTCTCCGTGGCGGACGTACCGCAGCAGGACCTCGGCCTCGCGGCCCAGGTGAAGCTGCAGGTCTCCGCCAAGGGCGGGGCGGACGACGCCCAGCCGGAGGGCGGCGAGCTGAAGGCCCCGCTGGTGCCGCCGGTCAACGCGGGCTCCACCGCGGCGCCCGACGCGACCGCGGCCACCCCGAGCGCCAAGCCCTCGGCCTCCGCCCCGGCGGCGCCGGGCACGGTCGAGGTGGCCGCGCCGGCCGAGCCGGAGTCCCACTGGTACAGCGGCCTGTTCTCCGGCTGGAACACCCGCTGGTACTGGACGGTCGCGGGCGGCGCCCTGGCCGCCCTGGCCGGCCTGTGGGGCTACACCCTCACCCGCCACCCGCGCGGGCGCCGGCCCGCCGGACCGGCCCCGGTGCCTCCGCAGGCGCCCGCGCCGCAGCACCCGCAGTACCGCAGCTGACCCTCCGGGTCGGCAGCACCGCGCAGGGCCCGGCCCCGGCGACACCCCGTCGCCGCGGCCGGGCCCTGCGCCGTTCCCGGGCCGTCCGCCCGGTCAGCCGACCGCGACCGGGACGGGCGCCGCGGCGCCGTCCTCCTGCACCGCCTGCACCGGCCGCCCGGCCTGCGCTGCCTGCGCTGCCGCCTGGGCCTGCTCCAGGCCGCGGACGGCGGCGACCAGCGGCGCGAGCTCGGGGCGGCGCCCGGCCGCGTCCAGGGCCTCGCGCAGCGCGTGGTCGTTGGTGGGCCTGGCCTGCTCCAGCAGGGCGAGCCCGGCTTCGGTGACGTCGGTGTAGATGCCCCGGCGGTCGGTCGGGCAGAGGTAGCGGGCGAGCAGGCCGCGGTCCTCCAGGCGGGTGACCAGCCGGGTGGTGGCGCTCTGGCTGAGCACGACGGCGTCCGCGAGCTGGGCCATCCGGAAGTGGCCGCCCTCGCCGTCGTGCTGGTCGCTGAGCACGTCCAGGACGGAGAACTCGCGCACGCTCAGTGCGTGCTCCGCCTGCAGGGCGCGCTCGATGTACGTCTCGATCCGGCCGTGCAGGGCCGAGAGGGCGCACCAGCCGTGGGCCAGGCCCGGTTCGGGTCGCGTCATGGGGACCACTGCTCCCTTCGCTGCGGTGTCCGTTCCAGGGTAGTCCAACTCCGAAAAAGCCCGCGTTTGCAACTATCGGCGTCTGCAATTAATGTCGAAGCCCGTAAGACCTGCACGCAACCATTCGGAGGGCCACCCATGCCTCTCGCACTCCTGGCGCTCGCCATCGGCGCCTTCGGCATCGGCACCACGGAATTCGTGGTCATGGGGCTGCTGCCGCAGGTGGCCCAGGACTTCGGCGTCTCCGTCCCCACCGCCGGGCTCCTCACCACCGGCTACGCCCTCGGCGTGGTGGTCGGCGCCCCGCTGCTCGCCGTCCTCGGCACCCGGATCAGCCGCAAGCGGATGCTCATGCTGCTGATGGGGCTGTTCGTCGCCGGCAACCTGCTCACCGCCCTCGCCCCCACCTTCGGCCTGGTGCTCGCCGGCCGGATCACCGCCTCGCTCGCGCACGGCGCCTTCTTCGGCATCGGCTCGATCGTCGCGGCGGGCCTGGTGGCCCCGGCGCGCCGGGCCGGGGCGATCGCCATGATGTTCACCGGCCTGACCGTCGCCAACGTGGTCGGCGTCCCGCTCGGCACCCTGGTCGGCCAGCAGGTCGGCTGGCGGGCCACCTTCGCCCTGGTCGCCGCGCTCGGGGTGGCCGGCCTGGCCGGCATCGCCGCCCTCGTCCCGGCCGACCCGCGGCCCGGCACGGACGGCGCGCACCGGCCGGGGATCCGCCGCGAGCTGGCCGCCTTCCGCAACGTCCAGGTCGTGCTGGCGATGCTGATGACCGTGCTGGGCTTCGGCGGGGTCTTCGCCGCGATCACCTACATCGCACCGATGATGACCGGCGCCGCCGGCTACGCGGAGTCCTCCGTCACCTGGCTGCTGGTCCTGTTCGGGCTCGGCATGGTCGCCGGCAACCTGATCGGCGGCCGGTACGCGGACCGCCGGCTGATGCCGATGCTGATGACCGCCCTCGGCGCACTCGCCGTCGTGCTCGCACTGTTCGCCTTCACCGCGCACGACAAGGTGCTGGCCGCCCTGACCGTGCCGCTGATCGGCGCGCTCGGCTTCGCCACCGTCCCGCCGCTGCAGAAGCGCGTCCTGGACCGGACGGCCGACGCCCCGACCCTCGCCTCCGCCGTCAACATCGGCGCCTTCAACCTCGGCAACGCGCTCGCCGCCTGGCTCGGCGGCGCCGTCCTCTCGGCCGGCTTCGGCGCCACCGCCCCCAACTGGGTCGGTGCGCTGATGGCCGCGGCCGCCCTCGGCCTCGCCGTCCTCTCCACCGCGCTGGACCGCCGGTCCACCGCGGCCCCGAACGCGGCCCCGGCCACCGTGGCCGCACCCGCCGACCCGCGGGTGCCCGTCCACCACTGACCGACCGTCCGCCCCTCCTCGCCCGCACCCGGCGCACGATCCACCCGCACCACCGAACCGAACCGGAGCACCCGATGAACCCGCTGACCACCGCCGACGCCGACCGCCTGATCACCGCCGCCCACCGGGCCGCCGGGGCCGAGGGCGTCCGGATCTCCGCCACCGTGCTGGACGCCGGCGGCCACCTGCTGGCCTTCCGCCGCGACGACCGGGCCGTGCTGATCGCCGGCGAGACCAGCACCCGCAAGGCCTACACGGCCCTCCAGCTGGACGCCCCCACCGCCGACCTGGTCGAGGCGGTGCAGCCGGGCGGCGTCTTCCACACCCTGCCGACCGCCCTGGACCGCCCGCTGCTCTTCCTCGCCGGCGGCATCCCGCTGCACCGCGACGGACGGCTCGTCGGCGCCCTCGGCATCGGCGGCGGCGCTCCCGCCCAGGACCACGGCTTCGCCCTCGCCGCCGCGGCGGAGGCCGGCCTCGGCTGACCCTCGCTCAGTTCGGGCCCGACCGCAGAAAACAGAAATCCCGTCCGGTCGACGACCGGACGGGATTTCGTTGGTGGAGCTGAGGGGATTCGAACCCCTGACCCCCTCGATGCGAACTACCGGCAGAGCGGTCGCTGGGGTCTCCGGCCAGGATCACGCGGCTGTTGCGTTGGCCAGCAGTCTCCTACGGTCGCCCTGGTTGCTGTATCCCTCTGCTGTACAGAACCCGCTCCGGCCAAGTCTGCGTCCGCTTCGTCCCGAAGCAACCGGACACCTCCTCAACCTGGTGTCAGACCGTCGCTCACCCACGCACACAGTTCCCAGACGTCCGCTATTGCCACCGAAATGTGGTGCCGGCGGAGCACAGAACAGTTTGTAGCCGTACAGTACGCATAGAGGCTAGTCCACAAGACCTTCAATATCCCTAAGGAGTGACGTCATCTCAGGGTCGAGTTCGACTTCGGTTGCTGCGCTCGCGATAGCCAGAAATGAAACGGCCTTATACTTCCGCGACTGCAATTCCGAATTTACACCAGCAAGAATCTCCTTGGGTGGGCAGGTGGCAAGCCTATAGTCTTCATTGCCCCACTTCCGCGCAACCTCATTCAAGACGTCTTCATTGATAGTTGCAACGCTTTTCCCGCTGGACCTCTCCGACGTGAGACGCTCCGCGATCAATCGAGACGTAATTTTAGTGCGCATTCCCTCCATTACCTGAACCAGGATGGAATGAACCTCACCTGCCGGGCACCCGGAAAGACGGGCGATCACTTCGGGGAGAATTAGGTAGCTCTCAAGCTCCTTCTTGCCCCAGATGTGCGCCCGCAGGTTGACTGCGGAAAACTGCTTAACCACTTCAGCAACCTGCGAATCTGCCCTGTAGTCGCGATCAAGCAGAACCATTGCCTTTACCGACGCTCCGAGAAACTCCTTAAGGAACCAGCCAAAAGCCTCTGCGTGATCCCTATTTGAGTAGCCATTCATTGGAACAATGGCCAGCGACGTCTCGGCAGAAAGCTGCGTGAGTGAGAGCGAGTTTGCGAGACGCTTGAGGATTTTCACATCCTTACCCTCTACAAAAAGCACTCCTTTTGCCCTCAGCGCTTTCGCCATAGCCAAATTGAAGGACGTCCCAAGGGCGGAGTTGAGTCCGCTCAGATTCTCATCCTGGGGGGCTCGAATGGCTTTTTCCTGAGACTTGTCAATCCAGACAATTGACCTTGGGTCAGCCTCAGCAAGGACCTCGGTTGAGTGCGTCGCCAGTATGACCTGAGTATTGAGAGATTCCAGAAGCCGCACCAATCGACGCTGGAGATCTGCATGCAAAAATACTTCCGGCTCGTCGAGAACGAGAGTCGGCATCTCGGCAGATCGGTAGATATGCAGTAGAAGCTGAAGCCAGATCTGGACGCCGTCACCAGCCCAAACCAGCTCCTTCTCTACTCCACTCTCCGCCTCGGTGAAGTAGACATCAATGCTTGATGAGTCGTACTTGAGAACCGGCTTCTCCAGCCTGATTCCGGCAAGCCACGGCGAGGCAAACTTGAGGAATTCCTCCCATTTTCCCGCCTGCGTGAGCATTCGCAGCTGATTCCGGAAGTGCCTGCTACTCAGGCGCCCCGTCTGGTTTCGCTTAACGGTCTCATCTTCTAGGATTCTCTCTGCATGCTCCAGCGGAGACAGAGTTGGAATTACACCAATCGTAGAGAATCCAGCCTTTACCGCGGCGGGCGTCCTGGGCGTGCTTCTCGACTTATCCAGCAGGTAGAAGAATGGGTCCGGCTCATCCTCGCCTCGGGAAATCTCTGGCCACACCACCCGCATCTTGGAGCCATTTTTCCACGTCAGTTCGAGACTGGTTTCGTCGTCGCGAAAATTATGGCGAACGCTCTCATTGAGTGCTTCGAAGTCGCGAATTGGAACCGGATACCCCTGATACCAGGAACCTCGATGCTGAGCGGGGATTGACGGACGAGTCCGCTTTGCAACCCTGAGGCACGATTCGGCGAGTTTCAAGGCAGACAGAACAGTACTTTTACCTGCACTATTGGGGCCAACCAGCAGGGACGATTCCTGAAAGCCGATAGAGAATGACTCGAAAGCCTTGAATTTCCGAAGTCGAATTTCCCTAATCAACTTGCGCCTCGATTCTCAATTTCGTGAAGGCCTGGTCCGCACGGCGTGTTGACCGTCATACCATGAGGCCATGCCATGGCGCTAGAAAATTGCGCATCATCCTGCAGCCTGATACAGGTGGATCCTTTCGCGCTCCGACGCACAGAGGGCGGTGGAGCGGTTTTGGCCGGTGTCCTGTCTGGTCTGGGTCCGAGCATGATCGGGGGGCCGTAAGCTGTTGCGACTCGGTCAGGGCTTTTGGGGCCTGACCGCAATTTGGCCGAGTGGCCCCCCGGTCTTGCTCGGTGCGGGCCCCGGTCCGGGCAGGTGGGTAAAACCGTGGAGCCGCCCGCCCCGGCCCCGGTGGGGTTGGTTCTGGCGTGATGGTGTGCGCTGGCCTGTGCCCCGTTCCTCCGCTGTGCGGGGTGGAAGTTGGACCTGTCCGTTTATGCCCCGGTCTTAGCTTTTCGCCCCCTTTGCGGGCGCGGCCGACGACGGCGAAGCCCCAGCCGGGGCGCAGACAGGAGGCGGGGCGCGCGCCGGAGGAAGGCCGGCGCCGCCCGCGCCGTGCGCGGCACCCCGAACGTACTGTGAGGCTGCTCTTGAGTAGTTCCAGGAGACCCGGGAATCCTCGCCGGATCTCGATCCGCCCGATGATGTGCCTTCCTTGGGCTTCGCCCACCTACCCCGCCGAGCGGAGCGAGGCGCCTTGAACCCGTAGAGAAGAGTTTTACGCGCCCCTCCCCCATCGCCGCCGGCCTATGGCCCCGGGTCGAGGCGCCCGTATGCTCACGAGTACGGCTGACGCTCTTTCACATCGGCTTCGGGGGACCATGGATACGATCACGCAGCTGGTGACCATCGCTGCCGTGGTGCTGGGTGGACTGACGACCTACATGACGAACCAGCTCATGGAGCGGAGCAAGCGCAAAGACTCGCTGCGGGTCCGCTGGGACGAGAAGAAGCTAGACGCCTACGTCGAGTACGTGGGCAGCGTCCGCTCCTGCATCTACGCGGCTGTGCTGGCGTACGAGGTGACTCACGACCTCCGGGCCATGCCCCGCACCGAGCACGAGCTGCTGATGGACCTCACCGAGGCAGAGGGGCGCCGTGCTCTGGCGTTCGAGCGGCTGATGATGCTCGCGGGTGACCCAGTCATCGACGCCGCACACGCGGTGAACTCTGCGACGCTCGCGATCGACTGGCGCGCCCGCCGGCTGGTCGAGGGTCCACTGGAGGAGTGGCGGGCACTCCACACCGAGATCTTCCGCGCGATCAACGTGTTCCACGAGGTGGCTCGTGCCGACCTCGGAGTGACCGGCGGCTTCGTCGGGGACCGACACACTTCGCGTGGGCTGATCCTCCCGGAGACCCGCACCCCCTCGCCCGGCGAGTAGGGCCCCGGGCAGCAGACGACCCCGGCAGCGGAAGCCCTCCGTCACCGGGGTCGTCGTCGTTCTCAGGCCGCGTCGATCCGCCAGTGTTCCAGCGCCAGCAGCGCCTCGGCCCGGGCCTCGACCACGGCCATGCGGGCCATTCGCTCGATCTCCTGGCTGTGGGCTGCCTGGCTGGTGCTCTGCCCCGGCCACTTCCGGTAGAGCAGTCCGGTCTCGGCCGTGAACCAGCCGCGGCTTACCGCGTTGAGTGCCAGCAGCAGCCCCGTGTCCTCGGACGCTGGCAGCGCCATCCAGCCGCCGAGCGCGAGTACGAGCTCCCGCCGCGCACAGAGGGTCGCCGGGTGGACCTGAGCCCGGAAGTCGTGGGCCTGCCAGTGCCGCAGTACCTCGCCGCGCTCGATCGGCCCCTCGGGCGGGTCCTGGTCGAATCCGACCGTCGAGCCGTCCGGCAGGAGGTCGAGCACCCGGGAGGTTGTCCACGCGATGTCCGGTCGACCGGTCAGTGCCTCGAGATCCCGCGCGAGCGCGCCCGGGGTCAGCATGTCGTCCGCGTCCAGCACCCGCACGAAGCGCCCGATCGCCCGCGACATACCCATCGTCCGCGCCATGCCGGCGCGCCCATGGCGGCCCTGGCCGAAACTGATCCGCGCGTCGTCCGGGACATGCGGCCGGACGTCGTCTGTCTCGCCGTCTTCCTGGATGATCCACTGCCAGTCCCAGCCCGCCGGCAGCTCCTGCTCCAGCAGGGACTTGTACGCGTCGCCGAGGTACTCGGCCGACGGCCCGTGGACGGCCGTGATCACGCTGATGACGTTGCCCATGGTCACCACCTGTCCAGCTTGGTCGTGTAAACGATCTCGGTGCGGTCGCCTGGCAGGACGACGTCGGAGATCTCCACCACGCGGTCGGTGGTGTCGATCGAAGTCTTCCGGAGGATCACCACGGACACACCCACCGGCAGGCCGAGAGCGATGGCCTCGTTGTCCATCGGCGGGCGGGCGCGGAAAGTCTCGACGATGCGGTCGAGCTCGATGCCGAGGGTGAAGAGCTGGTTCTGGGTGCCACCGGGCCACGGTTCGAGCTCCTCGCGGAGCAAGTCCGGGTTCGCCTCGACCAGTTCGAGCGGCAGGTACGACCGGGAGATGTTGAACGGTGCCCGCTCGTTGCTGTGCCTTGTCTTGTAGGTCCGCTTCAGCAGCATCGTGCCCTCGGGCAGCTTGAACGCCGCCGCGAGATCGGGGGAGGCCGGCACCTGCTCGTACTTGGCGTCGAAGATCAGGTCGTCCACGGTGAGGCCGGTGTCGTGCTCAGTGGCTCCGGTCTTGAGTCGCTCGGACTCGGGCTCGCGCGCCCGATCCTTCTCCCACTGGTGGCGCAGGTTGCTGCGGACCGCCGGGGTGGGCTTGCGGCGGACGAAGGTGCCGCGTCCGTGCTGCTTCTCGAGCAGCCCCTCGGACTGGAGCACGCCCACGCCCTGGCGGACGGTCGGGACGCTCACGCTGTAGTGCTCCGCCAGCGCGGTCTCCGCTGGCAGCCGGTCTCCCTCGGTGAGCTCGCCCGAGTCGATCTGGCGTCGCAAATCAGCGGAAATCCGCTCGTACTGGTTGGCCATGTCGCCGGTCACCGCCCCTGTCGTGGTCTCGGACACATCTTAAGTCCTAAAGAGGAGTTGACGACTAGCTGATGCCGCGTCATAGTTCATTGCAACTCCTCAAGAGGACTTAAGGACTAGAGGAGTTGAGGACTTGCGGCACTTGCCGTGAGCAGGGTGATCCGGGGGCGGATGTCCTCCGGGGTCAGCGAAGGAGTACGCGACATGCGCTTCATCCCCGTCGACACGACCGGCGCGCTGGTGATGGTGGCCCAGGAGCCGCGCCCGAAGCTCAAGAACCGGCAGACCGGCGAGATGGCCCTGGACACCGAGACCGGCGCCCCGCTGATGACCATCGACGTGACCTTCGTAGCCAACGGGCAGGCGGACATCCTGTCCCTCACCGTGCCGCAGCCCGGCATCCCCGAGGGGCTCGCCCCGGGCACCCTGGTCGCGCTTACCAAGCTGATCGCCCGGCCGTGGGAGAACGAGTTCAACGGCCAGAAGCGGAGCGGCATCGCCTTCCGCGCCGAGGCGGTCACCGCCACCATGCCGCTCGCGTTCGCTGGCGCGCAGGGCTGATCGCGATGGACGCGCTCACGACCTCGCTGCTCGAACTCGGTCTCCCGACCGTCGCGCTCGGCGCCGGGGCCCTGTACGCCAAGGCGAGGCACCCGCGCGCGTACTGGACCACTATCGGCCTGCCGCTGACCATCAGCCGGATCCACCGCGACTACGACGCCGTGATGGAAGCCTGCGGCCTGACCGTCGAACCGTCGTTCTGGCGGGCGATGGCGGCACAGGCGGCCAACCGCGACTCGAAGCCCGAGATGCCGAAGATCCGGGGCTTCCGGGGATCGGCGACCGGCCTTCGGGTCCGGCTCCGCCTCGCCCGGGGCCAGGAAACCGCCGACGTGCTCAACGCGACCGAGCGTCTGCGGCATGCCTGGGGAGTCCACGCCGTCTACGCGTCCGAGGTGAAGCCGGGCGTCGTGGACCTCCGGATCGTCGGATACGACGTGCTGCGCACGGTGCAGATGCCCCGGCGGGCTGTGGCCAGGGCCGGTGGGCTGCTCCGGATCCCGGTCGCGCTGCGGTCGGACGGCACTCCGCACGTCCGGGATTACTGCGAGGTCCCGCACGGCATGAACCTCGGGGCGAACCAGTCCGGCAAATCGATGTACACCCGCAACCTGATCCACGGCCTGGCACCTCAGCCTGTCGCACTGGTCGGCATCGACTGCAAGGGCGGCGTCGAACAGCGCCCGTTCACCCGGCGGCTCTCCGCACTGGCCACCAACCAGGCGGACGCACTCGGTGTCCTGCTCGCCCTACTGGTCGAGATGGACGACCGGTACGACCTGATCAGGGCCTACCAGGGGCTCCCCGGTTCGGTCGCGGCCGAGAACGTCACGGCCGACATCTGGGGGCTTCCTGAGAAGGTCCGCCCGGTGCCGATCATCGTCCTGGTGGACGAGATCGCCGAGCTGTTCCTGGTCGCGTCCCGGGACGACGAACCGCGCCGCAATCAGCTCGTCACCGCGCTGATCCGCCTGTCCCAGCTCGCCCGAGCGGCCGGCATCTTTCTGGAGATCACCGGCCAGCGCTTCGGCGCCGACCTCGGCAAGGGCGCGACACTGCTCCGTTCCCAGCTCACCAGCCGTACCGTCCACCGGGTCAACGACGTCGAGAGCGCCCGCATGGGCCTGGGCGACATCTCCAACGACGCGATGGACGCCGCAACCCGGATCAGCCCGAGCATGCCCGGCACCGCCGTCACCGGCGACACCTCGGGCGTCTGGCACCAGATCCGCACCCCGTACCGGTCGCTCGCTGAGGTCGCCGCCCAGTGCGCCAAGTACGCACACCTCACGCCCGACCTGCACCGCCTGGCGGCCTTCCGCCCGGCCACCGCTCCGGCCGTCGTCCCGCCGCAGCCCTCGGCCCCGCCGATCTACGCCCCCGCCTCGGTCGCCGAATAGCGATCACCACCCGGCCGGGCGCGGCCCACAGCGCCAAGTCCGTACTCAGTCACGCCCGAAACCAGAGGAGTACCGCGATGTCCCGCAAGCCCACCCTCGCCGAGATCGGCGCCTTCCTCGCCCACGTCCGGGCTGCCTCCCCCGGCGCCGACCCCGGCCCACTCCTCTCCGAGAAGGCGGATCTGTTGGAGCGCATCGCCAACGCCAACCCGGGTGACCAGGACGCCGCCGACGTCGCCCGAGAGGCCCGCGCCGCCGCCGACCGCCACAACCGGAACGGTGGGTGACCCCGGTGCCCCGCCGAGCCCACACCTCCGCGCCCAAGGCCCTTTCCTGCACCGAGTGCTCCGGCTCCGGCCAGATCACGGTCCCCGTGTTCGCCGGCCGTGGTGCCCGCCGCCGGCAGCTCGCCAAGCAGGAAGCGACCTGCCTGGACTGCCTCGGCACCGGCATGGCGCTCGGCGAACCGGAGTGACCAGAAACGCCGCCAAGTAGGCCAGCTTCGGCCGGAGTTGGGAGCACTACGGACACCGCGCCCGCTCCGGCCCCAACCACCCGGAGGTGAACCGACATGCGCCACCTGCCCAAGCCCGACGCCATCCTGGTACAGGCTGTGATTGCCGCCGCGCTGTCCTTCGCCCACCTGCACGACCTCGCCGAAGCCTCGGGACAGACCGGCTGGAAGGCGTGGGCCTACCCGGTCTCCGTCGATCTGCTGCTCGTCGCCGCATGGCGCCGACTCCGCGCCCGGACCTCGACCGCACTGGCCTGGGTCTGGTTCGTCATCGCGCTCGCCGCATCGCTGGGCGCCAACATCGGCACCGCCGGCCTGCTCGACCTCGGCCAGACCCCGGCCTGGCTGCGCATCGTCGTCGCCGGCTGGCCCGCCGCTGCGTTCCTTGGCGGCACGCTGCTCGTGCACCAAACGGAGTCCGCCGCTTCCGACACCGAGCGGGTCCCCTTCGTGGAGGACACCGAACTGCCGCCGCTGTACGAACCGGAGCCCGAGCCGATCGAGCCCGCCGCACCGCTCCCGGCTCTGGCGCCCGCTCCCCTGCCGGAGCCCCCAGCCCCGTCGCCCCCGCCGGCCCCCGCGCAGCCGGTCACCCCGGCCGCGACGGCCGTTCCTGCACCGCTGCTCCAGCACGCCCGGAAGGTCGCTGAGGACCACCGCACACGCACCGGCGACCCGATCGACGCCGCCACGCTGCGCGCCCGGCTCGGCATCAAGGACCCGCTCGCCTCGGCCCTCGCCGCCGAGCTGATCTGAGAGGTACCGCCCGATGAACATCACGCTCCCGCTGACCCTCGTCCTGCTGATCGTCAGCTGGCTGATCGTCCGGCACCTGCGACTGCGCTGGTGGGCGGTCACCGCGCTGGTCCTGCTCGGCTTCTACCTCGCCACGTCCTCGGTCGCGCCGCTGATCGACAGCACCACGCACGACGGCGTGCAGGTCATCAACAACACCACCACCAAGTAACCGAACGGAGGTCCCGCCATGGCTGCCAGCCTGCTACTCCCCGACTCGCTGCTGCTCACCCCGGACGGCTCCACCCTCGTCGCCGAGATCGAGGCGTACCTGGCCTCTCTCCCGGCTTCCGCCCGGCTGACCGTCCCGTACGTCTGCCCGCTCGGCTCCACCGTCCAGCGCTGGAACGCCGGGCTCCCCGTGCCCCGCCCCACACTTCTGGATCGCCTGGTCCACCGCCCGGCCCGGCCGGTCGAGGTGTCCGTCTCGGACCACCTGCGGCTCGCGTCCCGGTACCTCGCGGAGGTCGGCTGGGTCCAGGGGGCCATGTGGGACTCGGCCGGCCGCGTCTGCCTACTCGGCGCGCAGGCCGCCGTCCTGGCCCACGGCTACGGCACCGCGTACACCGTCCGACGCGCCCGCGTGCAGGTGATGGAAGTCCTCCACGCCACCGGTCGGCCCGTCAGCTCTCCCGACGTCTTCAACGACCTGCCAGCGACCCGGCAGAGCGACGTCCATCAGCTCCTCGACCGGGCCAGCGCCCGGGCCCTGTCGCTCGGCATCTGATCGGCCCTCGGGGCGGCACAGCCGGCAAGCACACACCGCCCCGAGGACCACGTCCCTTCCCGAACCGAAGCCCACGAAGGAGAGCACCATCATGCCCCAGCACCGCCACGCCCGGATCCGCGTCTGCCACCACTGCGACGGCTTCGCCTCCGCCGTGATCGCCACCGGCTCCCGCCACCTCGACGGCACCCGCCGCACCATCCCCGTCGCCTGCCCGGCTTGCCGTGGCCTCGGCACCCTCGCGCGCCCCCTGGTCACCGCCAAGGCGGTCTGACCGTGGCCGTCTTCGACTGGCGCGACTCCTCGCACTGGGCCAGCAAGCCCGCCCCCTGCGGCGTCTGCGACAAGCCCACCAACCTCCGCTCGGACCGTGGCAAGCCCGCCCACAAGGTCTGCGCCGAGACCTGGACCGACCAGCACACGAAGCCCGCGTCCGACCAGCCCTGACCGCGCCGCCCCGGGGCCGTGACAACACCGCCCCGGGGCCTCCGCCACAGAGGTGAACCAGTGCTCCACCAGCTCCCCGCCCGCCCCGCCAACGGCCTGCGCGTCCTAGACCTCTTCTGCTGCCAGGGAGGCGCCGGCACGGGCTACCGACTCGCCGGGTTCGACGTCACCGGCATCGACATCACCCCGCAGCCCCGCTACCCCTTCGCCTTCCACCAGGACGACGCCCTCGCCTACGTCGCCGAGCACGGCACCGAGTACGACCTCATCCACGCCTCACCGCCCTGCCAGCGCTACACCAACGCCCAGCGCATCCAGGGCAACACCCACCCCGACCTCATCGAGCCCCTGCGCGGCCTCCTGGTGTCCACCGGCCGCCCGTACATCATCGAGAACGTCCCCGGCGCGCCCCTCCTCGACCCCGTCGAGCTGTGCGGCTCCATGTTCGGCCTGCGCACCTACCGCCACCGCCTCTTCGAGACCTCGTTCCCGGCCGGCGCACTCCACCACCCCCGCCACCTCGCCCCCAACGCCAAGATGGGCCGCCCCGTCCGCGACGGCGAGAACATGCACATCGTCGGCAACTTCTCGAACGTCCCCCTCGCCCGCGACGTGATGGGCATGCCCTGGGCCACACGCGACGGCCTCCGCGAAGCCATCCCGCCCGCCTACACCGCCCACATCGCCGCCGAATTCCTCGCTACCGTCCGTGCGGAGGTGGCCGCGTGACTACGCCGACGCTGCCACCCATCGCAGACCTCGTCGAACTGGCTTCTCAGGGCATCATGCCCGCACTGATGCGACAGCTCTCCGGCCTGGCCGGGTGCACCTCGCCGATCCGGCTCGACGGCTGGCGGACCGAGATCAATGAGACGACCGGACAGGTGCTGCACCACCTGGAGTCGTCCGAGCTGCCCGCCGGCAACCTGCTCGTCCGCTGCGGAAACCGTCGTACGACCCGCTGCGCGTCCTGCGCCGAGACGTACCGCCGGGACACCTATCACCTGATCACCGCTGGCTTGGTCGGCGGGAAAGGGACTCCCGAGACCGTGGCGTCGCACCCCCGCGTGTTCGCCACCTTCACGGCGCCGAGCTTCGGGCCCGTCCACAACCGGCCCTCCGCCGGCCGCTGCCGCTGCGGGGCCGATCACGCCCCGGACGATCCGCTGCTCGGCTCTGCACTCGACCCCGAGACGTACGACTACGAGGCGGCCGTGCTGTGGAACGCCCACGCGGGCAAGCTCTGGGCCCGGTTCTCGATCCACCTCCGTCGGGAGATCGCCAAGCGGGCCGGGCTGTCACAACGTGCCTTCCGGGACGCCGCTCGGGTGTCGTTCGGCAAGGTCGCCGAGTACCAGAAGCGCGGGGCCATCCACTTCCACGCCGTCATCCGGCTCGACGGCCCGGAAGGTGGCAGCGACTCCCCGCCGGACTGGGCCTCCGCCGAGCTGCTGACCGACGCGATTCAGGCTGCCGCCCGTCGAACGGACATCCCCGGGCCGCAGATCGGCGAGCGCTCGCACCGCTTCGCCTTCGGCCGGCAGCTCGACATCCGCACGATCCGCAGTGCGGCCTTCAACGGTCCCGTACAGATCACGGAGCGCGCCGTGGCGGCCTACATCGCCAAATACGCAACCAAGGGCGCCGAGACCGCGACGGGCACGCTCGACCGGCCGCTGAGGCTCCGCGCGCAGATCCAGCATCTCGACATCCCCGAGCACGCCCGGCGGCTGATCCGAACGGCATGGCTGCTCGACGACAACCCCGAGTGCAAGCCCCTCCGACTCCGCGCCTGGGCCCACATGCTCGGCTTCCGAGGGCACTTCTCGACCAAGACCAGGAAGTACTCGACCACCCTGGGTGCACTTCGTGGCGCCCGCACCGCCTGGCGCCGCGCACAGACCCTCCAGCTCCTCCATGGCCCCGATGCCCCGGTGGCCGACGACAGCACGCTCGTCCTCGCCCACTGGACCTACGCCGGCAACGGTCTCAACCGCGGCGAGTCCTGGTTGGCCGCAGCCGTACAACCCGCACCCGGAACGGAAGGGGAACCCACCCGATGAGCGTCACGGTGATCGAACGCAAGTGGCACACGACGGCGGAAGTCGCGGTGATGCTGAACTTCGGACTCTCGAAGACCAAGATGCTGGTGCTGACGGGCAAGATCCGCTCGGTGAAGGTCGGCAGGGACCGCCGCATCCTGCCTGTCTGGGTGGACGAGTACGTCACCCGGTGCGCCGCCGAGGCCGAGCAGGAGTGGTGCGCATGAGCGGCAAGCGCAGCAACGGCGAAGGCTCCATCTACCCCCGCAAGCAGGGCGGGTTCGCGGCGTACGTCTGGGTCACCAAGCCCGACGGCACCCGCGACCGGAAGTACGTCTACGGCAAGACCCGGGCCGAGGTGCACGAGAAGTGGCTGAAGCTGCACAGCGCCGCGAAGGCCGGCCCCGTCGCCACCAGCGCGCCGACGCTGGGCGGCTACCTCGACTACTGGCTCCGCGAAGTGGTCAACCCGAACCTCAAGCCCAAGACGGCCGAGACGTACGAGATGCACGTCCGGCTCTACATCGCGCCGGGGCTTGGCTCCAAGCGGCTCGACAAGCTGACAGTGCGTGACGTCCGCGAGTGGACCAACAAGCTGCTCGAAGGCTGCCAGTGCTGCATCCAGGGAAAGGACGCCGCACGGCCGGTCAACCACCGCGACCCGAAGCGGCGCCGCCGCTGCTGCGCGATCGGCCGGTGCTGCGATCAGCGGCTGTCCCAGCGAACGGTCCGCGATGCCCGCAACACCCTCCGGTCGGCGCTGACCAACGCGATGGCGGAGGAGCTGATCACGAAGAACCTCGCCGCGCTCGTCAAGCTCCGTGCGCCCCGGCGGGTACCTCGTCGGCCGTGGTCGGTCGAGGAAGCCAAGACCTTCCTGGAGTCCGCCCGACGGGACGGCGACCCGCTGTACCCGGCGTACGTGCTGATCCTCGTGCTCGGGCTGCGGCGAGGGGAGGTCCTCGGCCTGGGTTGGGATTCGGTGGACCTCGACACCGAATTGCTGACGGTGGAGGCGCAACTCCAGCGGATCCGGCGTCAGCTCGTCCACGACGAGACCAAGACCGACGCGTCCACCGCCGTCCTGCCGCTGCCCGACATCTGCACGGCCGCGCTGAGACTCCGACGACAGGTCCAGGCATCGGCCAAGCAGGCTGCCGGCGTGCTTTGGTCCGAGCTGGGCTTCGTCTTCACCACCCGGACCGGCTCGCCGGTCGAACCCCGCAACTTCAACCGCTCGTTCAAGCGGCGGTGCGAGCTGGCCGGCGTCAGGGTGATCCGGCTGCACGACACCCGGCACACCTGCGGGTCGCTCCTCGCCGCGCTGGACGTGCACCCACGGATCGCGATGCAGATCCTCCGGCACAGCAAGATCGCGGTCACGATGGAGATCTACACCCACGTACCGTCCGAGGCGACCCGTCGGGCGCTGAAGAAGCTCGGGCAGCACATCACCGCCGAAGCACCCGAGCAGCCCGAGTAGTTGCTGTACTTCCCTGCTGTACAAACGCTCAGAGGCCCTCCCGGATAATCCCGGGAGGGCCTCTGTGTTGGGTGGAGCTGAGGGGATTCGAACCCCTGACCCCCTCGATGCGAACGAGGTGCGCTACCGGACTGCGCCACAGCCCCAACGAGAAAGAACTCTATCACCTCTGCGGACCACCTCGTGACCATTGCCTCTGCGGGTCCCGAACCGCCCCCGACGTGCGGCGCCCCCCCCCCCCCGGGGGGGGGGGGCGGGGCGCCGGAGGTCACTCGTTGGCCGCTCGGGCCCTGGGCGGGCAGTCCGCCTCGGGCGGCGCCGCGCTCTCCGCGTACTGGTCGAACAGCGGGGTGCGGCGGGACTCGGCCGGGCGGCCGGAGTCGCGGACGCCGGGGGCCGCGAGGTCGAGGCCGCGGGTGACCCGCGGGGCGACCGGCGCGGTGACGTAGGTCGGCAGCGGGACGGGCACCGGCTCCCAGGAGTCGGCACCGGCCGGCCCGCGCTCGCGCATCCCGTCGACCCACTCCTCGTGGTCGGTGGCCTCGGCGAGCGCCGTCGCGGTCGAGGCCGTGTCGGACGGGCCGTGCGCCGGCAGGTCGGCGGCCAGCCGCAGGTGCGGCCGGGCCGGCCCGTTCGCGGCGCGCACGTCCGCCTCCGGTTCGACGGCCGGCTCGTCCGCCGCGGCCCGCTCCTGCTCGCGCGCCCGCTCGCGGGCCCGCAGCCGCTCGGCGGCCTGGGCGGCCCGGGTGCGGTCGAGCTTGACCTCGTACCGCTGTCGCTCCAGTCGGCGCAGGTGGCCGATGTAGAAGGTCAGCAGGACGGCGGGCAGGGCGGGCACCCAGATGAAGGCGAAGCCGGCGACGGCCGCGACCACCGCGCCCAGGGCGAAGGCGACGAAGAGCAGGGTGACCATCCGGCGCCGCCGGGCGAGCAACCGGGCCCGGCGCTGGGCGGTCGGGCGGTGCACCGGCCGGTCCGCGGACGGCTCGGCGCCCGGGGCCCGGATCTCGGGGACCTCGGCGACCTCGGCGCTCCCGGGGGCGTCCGGGGCGTCCGCCGGCCCGACGGCCGGGAGCTCCGGATCGGCCTGGGCGCCGTCGGCGGCCGCGGGCGCGCCGGAGGCCGGGGCGTCGCCGGGGGCGTCGTCCTCGGTCGGGGCGGGTTCGCCGCCGTCGGACTCGTCGGTGAGGGACTTCGAAGCGCGCCGCTCCAGCGCCGACCGGCCGGCCAGCAGGCGGATCGCGGTACTGAAGCGTTCCGTCGGACGCGACTCGTTGAGCTCGTCCTGCCTGCGGAGCCACATCGGCACCAGATAGGCGGCCCAGGCTCCCACGATGACCGCGTAGATAAGGCCGCTACTGCTCACGATTCACACGGTACGGGGGCATGGTGAGGCCTGGCAGCAATTTGGCGCGGCGTGTCGTGTGATCAAGCTGATTCTCCGACTATTTTGCCGGTGTTTGCCACCACTCGACCCGGGGCCCGATGCCGGATCGATATCTATTTCGAACAAATATTCAATTCACTCAGGAGCGGCCGCTCCTGACGGCACGCCAGCGCGCCAGCATGCCCTCCGGCACCTCCTCGACGGTCAGCGCGTAGACCAGGTGGTCGCGCCAGTCGCCGTCGATGTGCAGATACCGCGGACGCATTCCCTCCTCGCGGAAGCCGAGTTTCTCGACCACCCGCCGGCTCGGCCGGTTCTCCGGCCGAATGCACACCTCGATCCGGTGCAGTCCGAGCGTGCGGAAACAGTGGTCGACCGAGAGCGCGACGGCGGTCGGCATGATGCCGTGGCCCGCCACTTCCTCGTCGATCCAGTAGCCGACGTTGGCGGAGCACATCGACCCCCAGGTGATGCCGCCGACGGTGAGCTGGCCGACCAGCCGGCCCCGGTGCAGCACCACGAAGGGCAGCATCCGGCCGGCCGCCGCCTCGCCGCGCAGGTAGCGGACCATCTGCCGGTAGCTCGGCCGGGCGACCCCGCCGCGGCCGGCCGGCGGCGGGGGCACGGTGGCCTCCCAGCGCCGCAGCCAGTCCCGGTTGCGGCGGCTGACCTCCTGCCAGGCGCGCTGGTCACGGGCCCGGATCGGGCGCAGCGTCACGTCGCCCTCGGTCAGCTCGACCGGCCAGCCGGCGCTCAGCTCGTGCTCCGGACGGTGCCGTCCGGCCGCGGGTGGTCGCCGCCGCGGAGCTGGTCGACCGCGTGGGCGAGCAGCGGTTCGAGGACGGCCAGGCCGTCCTTCACGCCGCCGGTGGAGCCGGGCAGGTTGACGATCAGGGTGCGTCCGGCGAGGCCGGCGAGGCCGCGGGAGAGCACCGCGGTGGGCACCTTGTCGCGGCCGTGCGCGCGGATCGCCTCGGCGATGCCGGGGATCTGCCGGTCGATCACCCGGGCGGTCATCTCGGGGGTGAGGTCCATCGGCGAGATGCCGGTGCCGCCGGTGGTGAGGACGACGTCGTAGCCGGCCTCGACGGCCTCGCGGAGCACCGCCTCGACCGGGTCGCCGTCCGGCACGACCCGCGGGCCGTCCGCGGCGAAGCCCATCCGGCCGAGGCCCTCGACGAGCAGCGGGCCGCCCTTGTCCTCGTACACGCCGGCCGAGGCGCGGTTGGAGACGGTGACGGCGAGCGCGCGCACGGGGCGGCCGGCGGCCGGGTGGCCGTCGGCGGTCACCGGGCGTCCTCGCGGGCCCAGTCGCCGCTCTTGCCGCCGGTCTTGGTGAGCACCCGGACGTCGGTGATCGCGGCGGCCTTGTCGACCGCCTTCACCATGTCGACGACGGTCAGTCCGGCGACGGCGACGGCGGTGAGCGCCTCCATCTCGACGCCGGTGCGGTCGGCCGTCCGCACGGTGGCGGTGATCTCGACCGCGTCGTCGGTGACCGCCAGGTCGACGGTGACGCCGGAGATGGCGATCGGGTGGCAGAGCGGGATCAGGTCCGGGGTCCGCTTGGCGCCCATGATCCCGGCGATCCGGGCGACGGCGAGGGCGTCGCCCTTGGGGACGCCCTCGCCGCGGAGCAGTTCGACCACCCGCGGGGCGACGGCGACCCGCCCGGCGGCGACCGCGGTGCGGACGGTGGTGGCCTTCTCGGAGACGTCCACCATGCGGGCGGCGCCGGTGTCGTCGACGTGCGTGAGGCGGTCGCCGGGGGGTGTCTCGGTCACGGGGGCTCCAGTGGCGCGGGTCGAATACCGCGCTACCGTACAACCCCGGTGGCGTCAGTCCGTGAGAAGGACCACGTCGACGCGGCTGCCGGCCGGCAGCGCGGTGGTGTCGTCGGGGACGGCGATCAGGCAGTCGGCGTGCGCGAGCGCACCGACCAGGTGCGAGGAGGCGCCGCCGACCGGGGTGACGGTGCCGTCGGTGCCGTACCGGCCGCGCAGGAACTGGCGGCGGCCCGCGGGCGAGGAGAGGTCCGCGGTGCAGACCGCGGAGACGACCGGCCGGTGCACGTCGGGGGCGCCGAGCATGGTGCGGATCAGCGGCCGGACGAACAGCTCGAAGGAGATGTACGCGCTGACCGGGTTGCCGGGCAGGGCGAGCAGCGGCACGCCGTCCTTGCCGAGCCGGCCGAAGCCCTGCGGCTTGCCGGGCTGCATCCGCAGCCGCCGGAAGTCGACGCCGCCGAGGTCCTCGCCGCCGTGCAGCGGCTGGAGGGCCTCCTTGACCACGTCGTAGGCGCCGACGCTGACGCCGCCGCTGGTGACGATCAGGTCGGCGTGGGCGAGCTGCTCCTGCAGCACCCGGCGGAGCACGGCCGGGTCGTCCGGCACGCCGCCGATCCGCACGGCCTCGGCGCCGGCGGCGCGGGCGGCGGCGGCGAGGGCGAAGCTGTTGGAGTCGCTGATCCGGCCGGGGCCGATCGGCTCGCCGGGCTGGACGAGTTCGCTGCCGGTGGAGAGCACCGCGACCCGCGGGCGGCGGTGGACGGCGACGGTGGCGCGGCCGATCGCGGCGAGCAGGCCCAGCTGGGCGGGGCCGAGCAGGGTGCCGGCGGTGAGCACCGTGGTGCCGGCGGTGATGTCGCTGCCGCGGCGGCGGATGTGGGCGCCGGCTGCGACCGGGCGGAGCACCTGGACGGTCTCGCCGGCGACGGCGGCGGTCATCGCGTCGGCGGCCTCGCCGGTGCCGCTGCCGCCGTCGGTCCACTCGACCGGGGCGACGGCGTCGGCGCCGGGCGGCACCGGTGCGCCGGTCATGATCCGGGCGGCCCGGCCGGGCCCGACCTCGGGGAGTTCGGCGGCGCCGGCCGCGATGTCGCCGACCACGGCGAGGGCGACCGGCGCGGTGTCCGCGGCCCGCAGCGCGTAGCCGTCCATCGAGCTGTTGTCGAAGGGCGGCAGGTCGACGGCGGCGGTGACGTCGGCGGTGAGCCGGCGGCCGAGGGCGTCCAGCAGGTCGACCTCGACCGCCGGCAGCGGGGCGGCGGCGGCGAGGACGTCGGCGAGGTGCTCGTCGACGGTCCACGTCCGGGGGGCGGCCGGGGCCCCGGCGTCCTCGCAGCAGGGGTCGTTGCTGCCGTGCGCGGGGCCCGCGGTCATCGCCTCACTCGCCTTCGTGATGGGTCAGCTGTGCATCTCGGTGGCGACGAACTGCCGGAGCCAGTCCCGGAACTCGGGGCCGAGGTCCTCGCGCTCGCACGCCAGTCGGACGATAGCGCGAAGGTAGTCGGCGCGGTCGCCGGTGTCGTAGCGGCGGCCCTTGAACAGCACGCCGTGGACGGGGCCGCCGCCGGTCTCGTCGCGGGCGGCGAGCTCGCGCAGCGCGTCGGTCAGCTGGATCTCGCCGCCGCGGCCGGGCGGGGTCTTGCTGAGCACCTCGAAGACGGCCGGGTCGAGGATGTAACGGCCGATCACCGCGTAGTTGGACGGGGCGTCCTCGGTGTCGGGCTTCTCGACCAGGTCGGTGATCCGGAAGACGTCGTCGCCGAAGCCGTTCGGCTTGACGGCGGCACAGCCGTAGAGGTGGATCTGCGAGGGGTCGACCTCCATGAGGGCGACGACCGAGCCGCCGAGCTCCTGCTGGACCTCGATCATGCGGGAGAGCAGCGGGTCGCGCGGGTCGATCAGGTCGTCGCCGAGGAGGACGGCGAAGGGCTGGCCGGCGACGTGCTGCTCGGCGACGAGGACGGCGTGGCCGAGGCCCTTGGGGTCGCCCTGCCGGACGTAGTGCATGTTGGCGAGCTGCACGGACTCCTGGACGCGGCGCAGCCGGTCGTGGTCGCCCTTGCGGGTGAGCAGCTCCTCCAGCTCGTAGGCCCGGTCGAAGTGGTCCTCCAGCGCGCGCTTGTTGCGGCCGGTCACCATCAGTATGTCGGACAGGCCGGCGGCGGCGGCCTCCTCGACGACGTACTGGATGGCCGGCTTGTCGACCACCGGCAGCATCTCCTTGGGCGTCGCCTTGGTCGCCGGGAGGAAGCGGGTCCCCAGGCCGGCAGCGGGCACGACGGCCTTGGTGACGGGGGTGCGGGCGTGCGTCTTCGTCATGCGTCGACCTTACTGAGGCGTTTCAGCGCCCTGTGAGAGCGAGGTGAGTGGGGTGTTAAACCCCGTCCCGAGCAGCGGCCGTGGCGGCAGCGGTGCGGGCGTGGCCGACGGAGGTGAGGGTGGCCTCGGTGCCGGTACAGGCGGACAGACTACCCGGCTTTCCCGCCGCCTCCGTCGGCCCGTCGGACCTCCGCCGGCAGCGCACCGCAGGTGCGGGCTCGGGCGCCGCCGTGGGGACGGTCTCCACCGGGGCTCCGCGCCAGCAGTCGCCGCCCGCCCGGCGGGCCTCGGCGAGGGCCCGGTCGGCGGCCCTCAGCAGCAGGGCGGCGTGGGACCCGTCGCGCGGCAGGACGGCGATGCCGACGGCGGCGGTGAGGCCGTTGCCGCGGGCGGTGGCGGGGGCCCCGGCGGGGCCGGCCGGGGTGTCGGCGGGGCGGGGCTCGGCGCCGCTGCCGGACCAGTCCAGCAGCCGGTGCCGGCGGACCGTCCAGACGAGCCGCTCGGCGACCTGGACGGCGCCCTCGGCGCCGGTGTCGGGCAGCAGGACGAGGAACTCCTCGCCGCCGTAGCGGCCGAGGGTGTCGGAGCGGCGGATCTCGACGGCGAGGCGCTGGGCGAGGTCGCGCAGCACGGCGCCGGCCCGGCTGCGGCCGTGCTCGGCGACGACCGCGTCGAAGCCGGTGATCTCCAGCATCAGCAGGGCGAGCGGGCGCTTCTCGTCGCCGGCCGCGGCACGGCGGGCACGCTCGATCTCCTTGTCCAGGGTGATCTGCAGGTGCCGGTAGTTCCACACCCCGGTGAGCGGGTCGCAGGAGGCCGTGCGCTGCAGTTCGTCGCGCTCCTGGCGCAGCTCGGCGACGGTGCCCTGCAGGGCCGCCTCGCGCTCGGCCGCGGTGGCCGCGGCCCGGCGCAGCCGCGCGCCCAGCAGCCCGGCGCCGGCCAGCGCGGGGGCGCTCAGCGCGGCGAGTGCCTGGACCAGGAGCGGGGTGGACATGTGGCGCCTTCCGCATGTCAGGCTCGGGGCACCGATCGGTGCCGAGCTGTGGGGACCCATGACTGCCAATCCATTGCACAACGACAAGGCCGCCCTGAGGTCACGCCTGCTGGCGGGACGCCGCGCACTGTCACCCGCTCGGCGGGCATCGGCGGCCGGGGAGCTGGCCGTGCACGCCGCCGCGCTGGCCGAACCGGGCTGGACGGTGGCGGCGTACGTGTCGGTCGGCGGCGAGCCGGGCACCGGTCCGCTGCTGGACGCGCTGGCGGCCCGCGGGGTGCGGGTGCTGCTGCCGGTGCTGCTGGCCGACAACGACCTGGACTGGGCGCCGTACGAGGGGCGGGAGGCGCTCGCCCCGGCCTCCCGGGGCCTGCTGGAGCCGACCGGGCCGCGGCTGGGGCCGGAGGCGGTCTGCGGGGCGCGGCTGGTGCTGCTGCCGGGTCTGGCGGTGGACCGCCGCGGGGTGCGGCTGGGCCGCGGCGGGGGCAGCTACGACCGGGTGCTGGCCCGGCTGGCCGCGGCCGGCGCCGAGCCGCTGCTGGCGACCCTGCTGTACGAGGAGGAGCTGCTGCCCGAGGTGCCCGGCGAGGCCCACGACCTGCCGGTGGACGCGGTGGTGACGCCCTCGGGGGTGCACCGCTTCCGCGGGGGCGCCGCCGGCTGAGCGGCGGCGCCCCCGCGGCGGGTCAGCCGTTGGTGAGCGTCATGGTGTGCGCGGTCGCCTTGGTGACGGCGTCCGGCGAGTACGCCCAGGGCAGCAGTTCGCCCTTGGCCCACAGCTCGGTCTGGTCGTTGTAGTTGCTGTGGAAGGCGTGGCCGGAGGCGCCGCCGACGTTGATCCAGCGGGAGGCGTCGAAGTCGGAGAGGTCGACGACCATCCGCATCGAGGGGATCCAGTCCACCTGGTAGCCGGCGGCGGCGTTCCACCCGGCGGCGTTCACCGCGGCGCTGCCGCCGGAGAGCCGGTACGGGCCGCGGTTGAGCAGCCGGTGCACGAAGCCCGAGGCGATCGAGGAGTCGTCGCTGCCGAGCGTCGTCTCCTTGAGCGTCAGGGTGTGCAGCCGGCCCCAGCTCCAGGTGGAGATGGACTTGCCCAGGTAGGCGGTGAGGTCCTGGCGGGCGTTCTTCATCGCCTGGGCGAGCAGGTTGTTCAGGCCGTGCTGCGGCAGGTGGTCGGAGTCGATGTAGTTCCACCAGGTGCTGTCGGGCTGCGCCAGCTGGGTGCGGACGACCTCCGTCCAGCGGTCGCCGCCGTCCGGCTGGGCCTGGTCGGGCTTGCGGGTGCCGCACTCGGTGACGGGCTTCACCTCGCCGTTGACCGCGTCGTCGGGCAGCGTCGAGTTGGACTTCTGACGGACCAGCAGGCAGTCGCCCTCGGCGCGCAGCGAGGCCGGCAGCTTCTGCCCGAAGGCGAGGGTGAGCAGCGCCCGCCAGACGCCGTTGTAGTAGGCGGCGGCCGCGGAGTCGGCGTCCTGGTGGTAGTTCCAGTCCTTCAGCAGGTCCTGGGCCTCGCGGACGTACGGGTCGGAGATCTTCACCTTGAGCAGCAGCGGGACGAGGGTCCTGGCCATCACGCTGGTGTTGTCGAGCTGCATGGCCTGCATGTCGTCCGGCGAGATCTTGCCGCCGTTCTTCAGCCGGCCCTCGATCTGGTCGGTGATCTCCTTGGCGCGGGTGCCGTACTCCCAGTCGGTGGTGATGGAGAACGGGTAGCCCTTGTCGACCACGGCCTGGTTGGCGGTGACGATGTAGCCGGAGGCCGGGTTGTAGCTGTAGGGCAGCGACTTGAAGGGGACCGGGTCCTTCTTCCAGTCGTAGGCCGAGTCCCAGCCCGGGGCGGGGTAGCGGCCGTCGCCCTTGCCGCGGACGGGGATGGTGCCCGGGGTCTGGTAGCCGATGTTGTTCTCGGTGTCGGCGTAGATCAGGTTCTGGGCCGGGACGGCGAAGTCGGCGGCGGCCTTCTGGAAGCCCTTCCAGTCGGCGGCGGCGTCGAGCTCGAAGACGGCGTCCATCGTCCGGCCGGGGGTGAGGGCCGTCCACTGCAGGGCGACGCCGTAGCCGCTGGCGCGGTCCGGGGCGGCGTTGCCGGCCGGGGCGTAGGTGCCGACGTTCTGCTGCTCCGAGGACTGGTCGGAGATCAGCGGGCCGTTGACGGTGGTGCGGACGGTGATGGTGCGGTCCTCGCCGCCGGCGACCTTGATCGTCTCCTTGCGGGTCTGGAACTTCACCTCCTGGCCGTCGCGCAGGTAGGTGTCGGGGCCGGTGACCTTCTCCAGGTAGAGGTCGGTCACGTCGGCGCCGAGGTTGGTGAAGCCCCAGGAGACCTTCTTGTTGTGGCCGATGACCACGCCGGGGGTGCCGGCGAAGGTGAAGCCGGCGACGTCGAAGCCGCACTTGGGGCCGACGGTGCGGCAGTGCAGGCCCATCTGGTACCAGACGGACGGCATGCCGGGGCCCAGGTGCGGGTCGTTGGCGAGCAGCGGCTTGCCGGTGGTGGTGTGGCTGCCGGAGACGACCCAGGAGTTGGAGCCGATGCCCTGGCCCTGCGGGCCGAGCAGCTGCGGCACGGCGGCCATCTTGTCGGAGAGGTCCTTGAGGACGGCCTGGGTGGCGGCGCGGCCCTGCGTGGTGCCGGTGCCGGCCGTCGCGGCGGCGGTGCCGGGCGCGGCGCTGCCGTCGGCGGGCTTGTAGGTGCCGTCGGCGGCGAGCTTGCCGGTCTTGACGATGGTGCCGTTCCGGTCGTACGGGTACGCCGGGTACAGCTGGTCGATCTCGCTCTGCTCGAAGTTCTGCGCCAGCAGCGCGCGGTCGATCTCCTCCTGGCGGTTGCCGGAGAGGTTCCAGGCCATGGCCTTGAGCCAGGCCACCGAGTCGACCGGGGTCCACTCCTCCGGCTTGTAGTCGCCGTTCACGGCGCCGAGCAGGGCGTACTCGAGGGAGGCGCCGGCCCCGCCGGGGTGCTCGGCGAGCCAGGCGTTCACGCCGTCCGCGTAGGCCTGCAGGTACTTCTTGGTCTCGGCGGAGAGCACGGTGTCGTACTCCTGCTGCGCGACCCGGCGCCAGCCCATGGTCCGCAGGAAGGCGTCGGTCTCGACCTGGCCGGAGCCGAACATCTCGGACAGCCGCCCGGCGGTGATGTGCCGGCGGACGTCCATCTCCCAGAAGCGGTCCTGCGCCTGGACGTAGCCCTGGGCGCGGAAGAGGTCCTCGGAGGTGTCGGCGTAGAGCTGGGGCACGCCCTTGTCGTCGCGCTTCACGTCGACCGGGGCGGCGAGGCCGGCGACCCGGACGGTGCCGGTCAGCTCGGGGAAGGAGGCACGTACGGTGTGGACCGCCCAGTAACCGCTCCCGCCCAGCCCGGCGATCAGCATCACGACCAGCACGATCACGATCAGACGGGCGCGCCGGAACTTCTTCGAGCGGGGCATCTGGGTCCTTGACTGGGGGACGTGGCGGCGGAGACAGCTCACCACATTAGGTCGGCTCAGGTGGCGGACGTGCACCGGGGACGCCCACGGTTGGATCAGAGGGGACGATACCCCGGAGGGATGACCGGAAGGGAAGGCCGAGGGGCCTCGATCAAAGATCAAGTAAAATGTTAGACTGAGTAACGACTCATCAGCCCCTCCTGCCGCAGAGGTGCCCCTGCGTGACCGTCGACCACCTGAACGCGTTCCTGCTCGAGTTCTCCGTGATCCTCCTGGTCGCGGTGGTCGCCGTGCGCATCTCCACCGGCTCCGGGCTGCCCAGCCTCCTCGTCTACCTCGGCATCGGCATCGCCCTCGGCCACAACGGCCTCGGCCTCGCCTTCGACAACGTCGCCCTCGCCCAGGTCCTCGGCTACGCGGCCCTGGTGGTGATCCTCGCCGAGGGCGGGCTGAAGACCAGCTGGCGGGCGATCCGGCCGGTCATGCCCGCCGCCGGCGTGCTGGCCACCTTCGGCGTCGCGGTCAGCGTCTTCGTCACCGCCGCCGGCGCGCACTGGCTGGTCGGCCTGGACTGGCGCACCGCGCTGCTGCTCGGCGCGATCGTCTCCTCCACCGACGCCGCAGCGGTCTTCTCCGTGCTGCGCACCGTGCCGCTGCCGCGCCGGCTCACCGGCCTGCTGGAGGCCGAGTCCGGCTGCAACGACGCCCCGGTGGTCATCCTGGTCGTCGCCTTCGCCGCCACCGGACCGCTCGACCCCTGGTACGTGATGGTCGGCACCATCCTCGGTGAGCTCGCCGTGGGCGCCGCGGTCGGCTTCGCCGTCGGCCGGATCGGCGCCTGGGCGGTCAAGCACGTCGCCCTGCCGTCCTCCGGCCTCTACCCGATCGCGGTGATGGCCCTGACGGTGCTGGCCTACGCGGGCGGCTCGCTGCTGCACGGCTCCGGGTTCCTCGCCGTCTACACCGCGGCGGTGATCCTCGGGAACTCCAAGCTGCCGCACGGGCCGGCCGTCCGCGGCTTCGCCGACGGCCTCGCCTGGATCGGCCAGATCGGCATGTTCGTCGTCCTCGGCCTGCTGGTCACGCCCAGCGAGATGGGCTCGGCGATCGTCCCGGCGCTGGTCTGCGGCGCCGTGCTGGTCTTCCTGGCCAGGCCCGCCTCGGTGCTGCTCTCCCTGACGCCCTTCCGGCTGCCCTGGCGGGAGCAGGCGCTGCTCAGCTGGGCCGGCCTGCGCGGCGCGGTGCCCATCGTGCTCGCCACCATCCCGATGGTGGCGGCGGCCCCGCGGGCCCAGGAGGTCTTCAACATCGTCTTCGTGCTGGTCGTGGTCTTCACCCTGCTGCAGGGGCCGACCCTGCCGCCGGTCGCCCGCGCGCTGCGGATCGGCGAGGGCGACCTCGGCCAGGACCTCGGCATCGAGTCCGCGCCGCTGGAGAAGCTGCACGGCCACCTGCTGTCCGTCTCGCTCTCCCCGGAGTCGAGGATGTCCGGCGTCGAGGTGGGCGAGCTGCGGCTGCCCAAGGGCGCCGCGGTCACCCTGGTCGTCCGGGAGGGCAGCAGCTTCGTGCCGGAGCGCACCACCATCCTGCGGGCCGGCGACGAGCTCCTCGTCGTCACCACCGAGGAGGTCGGCGAGGCCGCCGAACGCCGGCTCCGTGCCGTCGACCGGGGCGGCAAGCTGGCGGGCTGGCTGCGCGGCCGCTGAACCGGCGGCCGCCGGGGCGGGATGTGACCTGCCTTGCATCAGCGGCCTCACAGGGCCCGGCTGCCATATAATCGATCGATACGGAAGATCTACACCTAGAAAACCCGCAACATCTGCCTGATGCAGAGTTGGCGCGACCGCTCGGCGGCCGCGGTCCGCAGCACCCTGCCTGACGCCGGCACCCGCACCACCCCACAGCCGGCAGGACCCGGTATCTACCCCGGTCGACGCGCGAGAGGACGACTCTCGGCGCCGTCGGGGCCCACCCGTTCCCCGGCGCGCTACCAGGCAGCAGGAAGGACCGACCGTGACGGCCCGCCGAACGGTCGACGACACCCTGTCCCCCGGCACGCCCGCGCCTGCCGGCCCCGATGCCGCACCCGCGTCCGCACCCGCCCGGGTCGGCTACGCGGAACTGCTGCGGACCCCCGGCGCCTGGACGTTCCTGGTCCCCGCCTTCGCCGCCCGGCTGCCCTACGCCATGCTGAGCCTGGGCATCGTGCTGCTCGTCCTGGACACCCACGGCTCGTACGGCACCGCCGGCGCGGTCGCGGCCGTCTCCGCCGTCGCCCAGGCCCTGGTCGGCCCGCAGACCGGCCGGCTCGCCGACCGCCACGGCCAGGCGGCCGTGCTGCTGCCCAGCGTCGCCGTGCACGCCGTGTCGGTGGCCGCGCTGATCGGCCTGGCACTGGGCCACGCCCCGGCCTGGGCGCTGTTCGCAGCCGCCGCCCCCGCGGGCGCCTCGGTGCCGCAGATCGGCGCCATGGTCCGGGCCCGCTGGGTCTCCCGGCTGTCGGACTCCCCGGCCACGCTGAACACCGCGTTCGCCTTCGAGTCGGTCACCGACGAGTTCACCTTCGTGGTCGGCCCGGTGCTGGCCACCGCCATCGCCACCACGGTCACCCCCTCCGCCGCACTGATCGCCGAGGCCGCGCTGACGGTCGCCGGCGGCCTGGCCTTCGCGGCCCAGCGCCGCACCGCCCCGGCCCGCCACCCGCGCACCGCCGGCGGCCGCGGCCCCTCCGCGCTCTCCTCCCCCGGTGTCCGGCTGCTGGCCGGCGCCTTCCTCGGGGTGGGCACCGTCTTCGGCGCCATGCAGGTCTCGGTGACCGCGTTCGCCGAGTCGGTCGGCCGCGCCGGCGCCAGCGGCACCGTGTACGGCATCTTCGCCGGCGGCTCGATGCTCGCCGGCGTGCTCTACGGCCTGGTCGCCTGGCGCCGCTCGGCCCGCAGCCGGATGCTCGGCTGCTACGCCCTGCTGGTGCTCGGCTGCTCGACCCTCTGGGCGATGCCGAACCTCACCGCGCTCTCCGTCGCCGGACTCCTCTGCGGCCTGGCCATCGCGCCGACCCTGATCACCGGCTACACCCTGGTCGAGACGCTCGTCTCGGACGGCGCCAAGACCGAGGCCTTCACCTGGCTGACCGGCGCCATCGGCCTCGGCCTCGCGGTCGGCTCCACCGTCGCGGGCCGACTCATCGACTCGGGCGGGCCGTCCGCCGGCTTCCTCGTGCCGGTCGTCGGCGCGGGCCTCGGCCTGGTCGCGCTGGTCGCCCTGCGGGGGCTGCTGGTCGCTCCGCGGGACGCCGCCACGGCCGCTCCGGTCCGCTCCGCGTCCGGGGCGCAGGCCGCGGACGACGGTCTCCGGGCGGGCGTGCCGGCCCCGGCCGGCACGGCCTCCCGGGACGCCGACGGCACCGGGCCGCGGCAGCTCGTGGGTGCGGGAACCGGGCACTGAGGCCCCGGGCCCGGCGGCCCGGACCCATCTCACACCCGGCATCGCTGGACTGTTCCAGCGGAATACCGCATCATTGACGATCGTTAGCACTCATCAGGCGAGAGTGCCAGGAGGAAGCAAGTGCCCACGTACCAGTACCAGTGCACCGAGTGCGGCAACGGCCTGGAGGCGGTGCAGAAGTTCACCGACGAGGCGCTGACCACGTGCCCCGACTGCCAGGGGAAGCTCCGCAAGGTCTTCTCGGCGGTCGGCGTCGTGTTCAAGGGCTCGGGCTTCTACCGCACGGACAGCCGCTCCTCCTCCAGCAGCTCGGTGAGCTCGGGGTCGTCCTCGACCTCGTCCACCGGCTCGTCCTCGGGCTCGACGTCCTCCGCGCCGGCCGCCGCGTCCTCGGGGTCGACGGCCTCGGCGCCGGCCGCGAGCTGAGTCTTCGCACCGGAGGCCCGGTGCCGCACTCCCCCGTGGAGAGCGGCACCGGGCCTTTGCGTGTGCGCCGGGGGTTCCGGCTGCGCCCCGGTGTACGGCCGGGATCCTGCCTGCGCCCGGTGTGCGACTGAGCAGGCGTGCGGCATTGATTGCGCCGTTCGGGTGAGGCGGGTTTTCCACAGGCCGGGGTTTTCCACAGGAAATCGGTCGGCAATTCCGGAGGTGCCGGGCTCGGCGCATTCTGCTGTCCGCGGGCCCGGCCGGGTCCGCGGACCGCCGACCGGAGGCCGCCGACACCGTGACCACCCACCTCGCTCCCCCGCCGCCGTGCTCCGTCCCGCCCCGCCGGAGCGTGCCCGACTTCCCGCCGATCCGCCGCGGCTCCGGCGGCCGCCACCGGCTGCAGCAAGCGGTGCGCCACCGCCCCGGGGTGCTGGCCGCCGGGCTGCTCGCCGCCGCCACCGCCCTCGCCGCCGGGCCCTTCCGGCCGGGCCCACCGCCGATGGCGGCCGCCTCCACGGCGACCACCGAACCGGGGGCGGCGCCGCGCTGCACGGGCACCGCCCCGCCCCCGCACTGAGCGGCGGGCGGCAGTGCTCCCCGAAATCCGGCGCGCCGATTTCCTGACGCGCCGATCCGCTGTGGTGTCGTTGCGGGATGAAGGGTTTCAGGGAATTCCTGCTCCGCGGAAACGTCGTCGATCTCGCGGTCGCGGTGGTGATCGGCGCGGCCTTCACGAACATCATCAATGCGTTCGTGAAAGGCATCATCAATCCGATCATCGGCCTGTTCGGCACCAAGGACCTGGCGTCCTACCGCTCCTGCCTGAAGGGCCCGTGCACACTCGCCGCGGACGGGTCCGTCTCGTCCGGCGTCTTCATCCTGTGGGGCGAGGTGCTCAGTGCGGTGGTGCAGTTCGTGATCACGGCCGCGGTGGTCTACTTCGTCTTCGTCCTTCCGATGCTGCACTTCATGGCGAAGCGGAAGACCGCGCAGGAGGAGGTCCTGGAGGCGGAGGAGAAGGAGGTCGTCCTGCTCACCGAGATCCGCGACGCCCTCGTCCGCCGGGGCTGACCGACCGCATGGCCGCCGGACGGGCCCGCGCCGGGCCGCAGCGCCCGCGGGAGCTAGTCGCCGTGGTGCGGGGGCCGCTGGCTCAGGTACCAGTCGAGCCCGCGGGCCGAACCACCGCCGGGGCGCTCGCCCCAGCCGGCGTCGGTGTCGTCGGCGGTCTGCCGGTCCAGCGGGTCGCCGAACACCAGCCGCGCCGTGGACGGCCCCTGCCGCCCCGGCTTCGTGCCGGACTTCCCGCCCGGCTGCCCGTCCTGCTCGACGGTCCGCTCGCCCATCGTCCTGCCTCCCGCTCTCTTCTCCACCAGCCTAGGTGGTGCCGGACGGCCGCGGGCCCCGGCCCGGGGCACTGCCCGGACCGGGGCCCGCGAACGCCGCTCCCGCGGTCAGGCCGCCTCGAAGCCCGCATGGTCGGCGATCTTCTTCAGCTCGGCCAGCGCGTGCTTCTCGATCTGGCGGATCCGCTCACGGGTGAGCCCGTGCTGCTTGCCGACCTCGGTCAGCGTCCGCTCCCGGCCGTCCTCCATGCCGTACCGGGACCGGATGATCGACGCCGTCCGGTCGTCCAGCCGTCCGATCAGGTCGTCCAGCTCCTCGCGCCGGAGCATCACCATGACGGCGTCCTCCGGCGAGACGGCACCGGTGTCCTCGACGAGGTCGCCGAACTGGGTCTCGCCCTCGTCGTCGACCGACATGTTCAGGCTGACCGGGTCCCGCGCCCAGTCGAGCACGTCCTTGATCCGCTCCTCGGTGGTGTCCAGCTCGGCCGCGATCTCCGCGGGATCGGCCTCACGGCCCAGCTCCTTGGACTTCTCGCGCTGCACCCGGCGGATCCTGCCGAGCTCCTCGACGAGGTGCACGGGCAGCCGGATGGTGCGCGACTGGTCGGCGATCGACCGGGTGATCGCCTGCCGGATCCACCACGTCGCGTACGTGGAGAACTTGAAGCCCTTGGCGTAGTCGAACTTCTCGACCGCCCTGACGAGGCCCGCGTTGCCCTCCTGGATGAGGTCCAGCAGGGGCAGGCCGCTGCGCGGGTACCGGCGGGCCACGGCGACGACCAACCGGAGGTTGGACCTGATGAAGACGTCCTTGGCGCGCTCCGCGTCCTCGGCTATCGCCTCCAGCTCCTCGCGCCTCGCACCCTCGGGCAGGGCGCCCTCGTCCAGCAGGTGCTGGGCGTACACCCCGGCCTCGATGCGCAACGAGAGCTGGACCTCCTCGGCGGCGTCGAGCAGCGGCGTCCTGGCGATCTCGTCGAGGTACATGCCGACGAGGTCGCGGTCGGCCTCAAGGTTGGTCGGCCGGGCCGAGCGAGTCCGGTCGGCCCTGTCGCGAACGACGGCACGAGTGGCCATGCTTGCTCCCTTGCTGGATTGCCGGGTCTGCGGCGCGGCTCGCGCGGGGCTGCGCTGCTCATACAAGTGCGGGCCTCCTGGAGGCTCACGCGTAACGATCCAACGCACAGAAATGGGACAACATTCCCAACTCACTCAGATTTTCGCGCCTCATGCAGTATCCTGCCGATTTTCACCGAGGCGATCGACGCTCCGCCATCGCGCGGCCACCGTGCGCAACAGTCGCGGGCGCTACCGCCCCTTCCAACGAACAACACCTCCCGATCGCACCTTCTCCGCACAAAAGATGCCGAATCGCGATCGCGCCGGGTCCGCTCCGCACACCGCCGCTGGGAAGGTGTCTGCCATGCACCCGTCCGCCGTTCCCGCCGCCCGTCGGCCCGTCGCCCGACACGCCCTGTGGGCGCTCGGTGGCACTCTGTTGTTCGGGGCGCTGCTCGGGCTGGTGGCGGGCGGCTGGGGGCCGCTGACCCGGCTCGACCAGCACTGGGTCGGCGCCCTGCACGGTTACGCCCGCCGCCACACCGCGTGGACGGCCTCGATGCAGACGCTGGGCGACATCGACGGGCCGGTCACCATGCGGGTGCTGCTGTTCGGCGCCGCGGCCTGGCTGTGGGCGATCAGGGCCCGCACCCTCGCCTCCTGGGCCGCCGTCCAGGGCGCCCTCGGCTGGGCACTCGCGATCGGCCTCGCGGACGTCGTGGGCCGGGACCGCCCGCACTTCGCCGACCCGGTCGCGCACGCCGACGGCGCGGCCTTCCCCTCCGGGCACGCCATGGCCTCCGGCATCACCTGCGCCGCACTGGTCGCCCTGGTCTGGCCGCTGGCCGGGCGGGCGGGCCGGATCTGGGCCGTCGGAGCGGCCGCCGTGGCGGTCCTGGCGGTCGGCTGGAGCCGGATCGCCCTGGGCGTCCACTGGCCGAGCGACGTCCTGGCCGGATGGCTCGCCGCCGCGGCCCTGCTGGGCTGGGCGACGGTCGCCGTGGAGCTGTGGCGGCCCGGTGCGCTGGCCCGGGACTTCCGCCGCGTCGACCGGCGGACCAGGCCCCGCGTGCAGCGCGTGCTCGCCCGCGGTGCGCCCACGAGTAACGCGGACGAGGCCGGCGACGAGGACGGTGACGACTCCGGCGACGGCGGCAGTGCCGGGTCGCCCCGACGTGCACGCGGCGACAGGAACAGCAGGGACGACGGGGACGAGCTCGACGACCCCGGGGACCCCGAGGGCCGGGACTACCGGAACGGACGGAACGACCAGGACGGCCGGAACGGCGCGGGCCGTGCCGACGCCCCCCGCGGCGCCGCGGACGAGGCCCCCGTGCCCCGCCGGCACAGCTGACATGCAGTGATAAAGCTCACACGATCGGGCGCCACCCCCGCGGTGAAGGGACGACGATGGCGGCCGATCACTCCGAACGGATTGCAAGCCTCGCCGACATAACCGGACATAGGGCCACAATCCATCACCCTTCACGCCACCGGGCCGTTCCGGCCCCCGATATCCTCCGTGGGCACAGGGCTGCCGCCCGCGACACCGGCCTCCCCAGGGAGTGCCGCGGTTTGGCAGACTGCTCCGGTTGGGTGCACCTGTGCGGAGGCCCCACAGCCCCACCGCCCAGGCACCGAGTGACGGGGATCCGATGACCATGAACACCACGGGTGAGTCCCCCGACTCGTACGCCCACCCGGACCCGCCCACCATGGCCCTGCGCAAGATCCCGCCGCAGCCTCCGGAGGCCGGGCGCACCGGCGATCCGTCGCAGGCCGCGGGCACCGGGTACCCGGGGGCCCCCGCCCAGCCGGGCGTGCCGCCGCAGCCGGGTGCCTTCCAGCAGCCCGGCGTGCCGCCGCAGGCCCCCGCCACCGTCCCCGCGCAGCGCCAGGCCGAGGGCGAGGCCCCGGCCGCGCCCGCCGCCTCGGTCGGCCGCAGCGGGCTGATCATGGCCCTCGGCACGCTCTCCTCGCGCGCCCTCGGCTTCGTCCGCAGCGCGATGATCATCGCCGCGCTCGGCGCGGCCGGTCTCGGCGACTCCTTCAACGTCGCCAACTCGCTGCCGAACGTCGTCTACATGATGCTCATGGGCGGCGTGCTGGCCTCCGTCTTCGTCCCCGAGCTGGTGCACGCCGCGCAGACGCACAAGGACGGCGGCGTCGCCTACACCGACCGGCTGCTCACCCTCTGCGGCGTCATCCTGGTCGTGCTGACGGTGGGCGCCTGGCTGCTGGCCCCGACGATCGTCGACCTCTACTCGAACTTCGACGGCGCGCAGCGCGACCTGACCATCGCCTTCGCCCGGTACTGCCTGCCGCAGATCTTCTTCTACGGCGTCTTCACCCTGCTCGGCCAGGTGCTCAACTCGCGCGACCGCTTCGGCGCGATGATGTGGACGCCGGTGCTGAACAACGTGGTCGCGATCGCGGTCTTCGGCCTCTACATCCTGGTCGGCAACGACGCGGACAAGGCCGAGCAGATGACGGCCGGCCAGACCATGCTGCTGGGTCTCGGCAGCACCCTGGGCATCGTCGTCCAGGCGGTCGGCCTGCTGCCCTCGCTGCGCTCCTCCGGCTTCCGCTTCCGGCCGCGCTTCGACTGGCGCGGTGCCGGTCTGACGAAGCCGATCCGCGCGGCGAGCTGGGCACTGCTGCTGGTCGTGGTCACCCAGCTGTCCTTCGCCGTGATCAGCCGGCTGAGCACGGGTGCCGGCGTCCGTGCGGCGAAGGACGGCCTGACGATGGGCCTCGGCAACTTCGCCTACACCAACGCGTACCAGCTGTTCGTCGTCCCGCAGGGCGTCATCACCATCTCCCTGGTGACGGCGCTGCTGCCCGGCATGTCCCGGGCCGCGACCCGGGGCGAGCTGACGAAGATCGGCTCGGACCTGGCCGGCATGCTGCGCTCCTCGGCCGCCATGATCGTCACGGCCACCGTGCTGTTCATCGCGCTGGCCCCGCAGATCGCCGACATCGCCTACGGGCACGGCAAGGTCACCTCGGCCGACTCGTGGGTGATCGCCCAGACGCTGATCGCCTTCGCGATCGGACTGCCGGCCTTCTGCGCCCAGTACGCGCTGTCCCGCGGCTTCTACGCGATGGGTGACGCCAAGACCCCGTTCTGGCTGACGGTGGTGTCGACCACGGTCAACTCGGGCCTGTCGGCGGTCGCGTACTGGCTGCTCAGCCCGCGCTGGATCATCATCGGCATGGCGGGTGCGCAGAGCATCGCCTGCCTGGTCGGTGTCGGCCTGACCGGCTGGGCCCTCGGCCGCCGACTGCGCAAGCCCGTTCCGTCCGCCGTCCCCGCCTCGGCCCCGGCCGGCCCGGACGCGACGATGGTGCTGGGCCTGCGCCGCAACGGCAAGCCTCGCAGCGGTCTGGACGGCGGTTCGGTCGTCGCCCTGCACCTGGCCATCACGGCTGCCTGCCTGCCGGGCGCGGCGGCCGCGGTGTGGCTGTCCGGCCGGATCTCCGACGCCACCGGCGGCGGGATGCTGAGCAGCGTCGTCGGCCTGGCCGCCGGTTCGCTGGCCGTCCTGGTCTCGCTGTTCGCCCTGGCCCGTCCGCTCGGCGCGGGCGCGGCGGTGGCCCCGTTCGCCCGCAAGCTCCGCATCCCGTACCCGGAGCCGGCCGCCGCCACGGGCAACGGCAAGCACCGCCGCTGAGGCCCTGTCGATCCCGGCGGCGCCGGGGTCCTCGTCCGGTCCGACGGCCCGGCGCAGCACTCCTGCGCCGGGCCGTCGCCGTACGCCCGTGTCCCGTTCGGAGCAGGGCGGTTCGCCCCGGCGGGTGGATGCCCGTTGCGGAGCCCCTGCCCGGCCCGTTGGACGGGTGCGGTCCCCGGTGGCCGGTGGACGGGCCACCGACCCCGGTTCCGCGTCGCCCGCCCCGCGTCGGCACCGGCGGAGTCCCGATCGGACCTCCCTGCGGGTGCTGCCGCGGCGGGCTCCGGATGGGACCGGCCCCCACGGCCGGGACGGGAACGGGAAGGCCGCTGACGCCGTTGACTGCCGCACGCAGGGCCGGTCGAGGGCCCGCATGGGCCGCACACCGCCGCAGGCACGGCCGGCGGCTGCCGCTGGCGATCACCGCGGCGGTGGCGGTCTCCGCCGCCGGCCTGGCCTTGCCGGTTGGGGCCGCAGCCGCGCAGGGCAGTGCGGATGCCGCGCCTGTCACTGCTGCCGCCGCGCCGGTCACGGCGCCAGCGGGGTCCGGCGTCCTGCAGCGCCGGTTCGCCGACGCGGCCGCCGAGTTCCGGGTGCCGCGGAGCGTCCTGCTGGCGTTGTCGTACCAGCAGACCCGTTGGGAGTCGCACCACGGCGAGCCGAGCACCACCGGCAACTACAACGTGATGGGCCTGACCCGGGTGGACCCCGCCGCGGTCACCCGGGCCCTCGCCGTCGGGCCGGGTCCCGAGGCGGACCTCCGCGGCGACGACTCCCCCGCGCGGCGGGCCGCGCCCGAGGTCCGGGTCGAGGACGGCCCGGCCCTGCACACCCTGGAACGGGCAGCGGAGCTCCTGCACGAGCCCGCGGAGCGGCTGCGGACGGAGCCGTTGCAGAGCATCCGCGGGGCGGCGGCCCTGCTGGTGGCGTACCAGCGGGAGGCCGGCAGGCCGTTGTCGGGCGATCCGGCGGCCTGGTTCGCGGCGGTGTCCCGCTTCAGCGGGTCCCCGGCCGGGCAGGGCGGCGACGACTTCGCCGACCGCGTACTCGGCACGGTGAGGGCAGGAGCCTCCCGGGTCACCTCCGACGGGCAGGTGGTCACGCTGTCCGCCGCCCCGGCCGTGGCCGCCGGTGACCCGGTCGCCGGGCGTCCCGCCGAACCTTCCACCGCGCCCTCCGCCGGGCCATCCACCGGGCAGGGCGGCGCCGGGCGCAAGGGTCCGTCGGACGAGAACGCACCCGGCCCGATCGAGTGCCCGGCCGGCCTCGGCTGCGACTTCCGGCCCGCCGCCTACGCGCTGACCAACGCCTCGGACCCGTCCTCCTTCGGCAACTACTCGGTCGCCGCCCGCCCGGCCGACGGCCAGCGGATCGACCGCATCGTCGTCCACGACACGGAGGGCGGCTTCGAGGGCTCGATCGCGGCGTTCCGGCAGCCGGCCACGCAGGCCAGCGCGCACTACATCGTGCGGTCCTCGGACGGTCACGTCACACAGCTGGTGAGCACCAGGAACGTCGCGTGGCACGCCGGCAACAAGACCGTCAACATGCACAGCATCGGCATCGAGCACGAGGGGTACGCGTTCCCGGCGGACAAGGCGACCTGGTACTCGGAGCAGCTGTACCGGTCCTCGGCCTCGCTGACCCGGTACCTGGCGGACCGGTTCGGCGTACCGCTCGACCGGCAGCACGTCATCGGGCACGACGACGTCCCGGGCCCGCGCCAGCAGGACGTCTCCGGCATGCACTGGGACCCCGGCACCTTCTGGGACTGGAACCACTACATGGACCTGGTCGGCGCACCCGTGCGGGCCGGCACCGGCGGTCCGGTCGTGGTCGGCGGCACGGTCACGATCGCCCCGGCCTTCGACTCCGGCAACACGCCCCCGGTGGACGGCGCCCCGGCCCGCCCGGAGAACTTCGTCTACCTGCGCACCGCTCCGAGCCCGACCGCCCCGCTGATCGGCGGCGGCACCACCCGGGCCTCCGACTGGCGGGCCAAGGCGGTCGCCGGCACCGGCTACGTGGTCGCGGACCGGCGGGGCGACTGGACGGCGATCTGGTACGGCGGTGTGAAGGGCTGGTTCGACAACCCGCACGGCCGGAGCGCCGCCGCGGACGACCGGCCGGGACGGACGGTCCTGGTGCCCAGGGCCGGCCGGACCTCCGTTCCGGTGTACGGCCGGGCGTACCCCGAACGCGCCGCCTACGCCCCGTACCCGGCCGTCGCCTCGGTCTTCGACCCGGCCGGCCTCGCACCGACGCCCTACACCGCGACGATCCCCGCCGGGCAGGGCTACCTCGCGGCGGCGGACCGGCCGGTGCACGGCGACTACTACTACGCGCGGAACATCGACGGCGACGCACCGGACGACCGCACCCTGGTCGTCGGCCGCGACCTCTACTACCCGATCCGGTACGACCACCGGCTGGCGTTCCTGAGGTCGACCGACGTCGTCGCGGTCACCGCGGCCAAGGCCGCGGGCGGTTCCGCCCCGGTGACGCCGAAGCGCCTGCCCGACCCCGGCACCGGCCGCACCGGCACCGCAGGCACCGTCGCCGGCGACCGCCGTGCACCCGGAGGGCCTCGGCGCCGCCGGCGGTGACCTCCGCGGCTCCGCCACCGGGGCGCCTGCTCCGGCTCCGAACGAGTGGACTCGCCGCGGCGGGTGCCGGTAGGGCGAGAGGTGCAGCGGATCGGGGTGGTGATGTTGCCGTCCGAACCCGTGATCCGGAAGAGGCGCCGTGCGACGCACCCCCCACCACCGGCTGTTCGCCGCAACGCTGTTCGCGGCGTCCGTGCTGGCCCCCATGACAGCTGCCCCCGCCACGACCGTCCACGCCACGACCCTCCACGCAGCGACCGTCCGCACTGCGACCGTCCGCGCCGCGGGCGTGGGGCGGTACGACCCGGACGACTGCCCACCGGACGGTCTCGGCCCCGAGCTGACCGCCCGTCTGGACAGCACGATCGAGGACGTCCGCCGGCAGGCGGGCATTCCGGGCGTCGTGGTCGGGCTGTGGATGCCGGGCAGGGGGAGCTACGTCCGCGCGACCGGTGTCGCCGACACCGCCACCGGCAGGCCGATGGCCGTCGACTCGTACGTCCGGATCGGCAGCGAGACCAAGACCTTCACGGTCACCGCGCTGCTCGAACTCGTCGACCAGCACCGGGTCGGCCTGGACGACCCGATCTCCGCCTACGTCGACGGCGTGCCGGACGGTGGGCGGATCACCCTGCGTCAGCTCGCCGAGATGCGCAGCGGCTTGTTCCCGTACACCTCCGACCCGGACTTCGTCCACGCCCTGCAGAGCGACCCGCACCGGCAGTTCAGCCCGCGGGAGGTGCTCGCGTACGGGTTCAAGCACGACAACACCTTCGATCCGGGTGCGGCCTTCGAGTACTCCAACACCAACCTCGTCCTGCTCGGCATGGTCGTCGAGAAGGTCAGCGGGCAGCGGCTCGCCGACTTCGTCCAGCGGCGGGTGCTCCGCCCGGCCCACCTGCGCCGCACGCTGTTCCCGCGGGGCGCCGAGTTCCCCGAGCCGCACCCGCGCGGGTACACCGACCAGACGTTGAGCGGGGCGGTCGAGGACGTCACGGACTGGAACCCCAGCTGGGCCTGGGCGGCCGGGGCGATGATCTCCGACCTGCAGGACCTGCACCGCTGGGCCGAGGTCGTCGCCACCGGACGGCTGCTCAGCCCCGGGACCCAGGCGGAACGGCTGAAGACCCTGCCGACGGGCTTCCCGGGCACCGGTTACGGCCTCGGCATCTTCGAGACGAACGGCTGGATCGGCCACAACGGTTCGATCCCCGGCTACGAGACGGTGACCGTCTACCTGCCCTCTCAGCGCGCCACCCTGGTCGTCATGATCAACACCGACGTCCTCAGCCAGGGCCAGGAACCCTCCACCCTCCTCGCCCGGGCGATCACCGCGGTCGCCACCCCGGACAACGTCTACGCCGGCGCCGTCCCGCCCCACTGACCCGCCGAGACCGACCCGCCGAGGCCGATACGCCGAGACCGACCCGCTCCCGCACCCCGTGACGCCCCTTCCGATCGGGACGTACCTGGCCCACCACATCGAGTACTTCGCCGGACCGGGGGTGGACGGGCACCCGTTCACCGGCCCGCGCAGCGGTCGGCTCCGCCGGAGCAACGGCCGGGACGGGCGGACGAGGGCCGAGCCCGGCGCCGGCGATGACGGGGCGCGGGAGGGGCACGGCAGGACCAGCGTCAGGGAACGGCGAAGGCCCAGGTCGGAGGGGTTCACCCTCTGACCTGGGCCTTTTCGTGTTCCTGGTGTTGTGCCCCAGGCAGGATTCGAACCTGCGACACCGGCTTTAGGAGAACGGGCGTTGCACTACCTGCCTGACCTGCACGCTTGTTGTGCTGCCCGGTTGATGGTTTCTCCTCCGCTGCAACTCGCGACTCCCCGCAGCTCCCCGTCCAACCTGGCACGGCTGTGGCACGCACTCACAGGTTCTGGAAGAGCTCCGGCTGTGCTTCCGGGGGCAGAGATCGAGTCAAGACCACATAGGCCGGCCCATATGGCGTCTCAGTCTTCCAGTCCTCCCATTGATCGAGCTCATGCGAGAGGTACCGCTTGAGTAGCTGTCGAAGCTGCTCGACCTCGCTGTTGCTCAGTGGCCCGCCTTGCACCGTCTCGCTCGTCATGGTCGAAACAGTAGCGAGCAGAGGTGGCTTCTTCGTCCCGAAGCAACTCGGGCGCCCGGTCGACCTGGGATCGGGCCGCCGGTGACCTGTGGAAACGTTCCCTGAGCGTCCGTGGCCGTCTGTCGAAGTCCGTGGCTGTTTTAGCGCAGTTAGACACTCAGCCTTGGGGGTACTCATCGGGCTGTGGGTCGCGCACCGAGTGCACGAACCGCTCTTCGCAAGCTCCGACGGTCTGGAAGTTCCGTCGCGCCTCCGTCAGGCTGAGCCGGCTGTTCGGGCCGCCCCGGACCCGGTCCGCGTCGTGCTCGTCCTGGCCGTCGTCCTCCCAGAAGCACACTGAGCAGATCTCGTACCCGCCGCGCTCGCCGAGGGTGACGAAGCCGCAGCACGGGCAGCGGTAAGGCCCGTCCTCGGGCTTGCCATAGACGTTCACGAACGGGGTCACCATGGCTGCATCTTGCCTGATTGGGGGCGTAGGTGCGCAGGCTTATTCCACGCAGGTGGTGAAGCTTGACGACCCGGCAAGCCGCTGGCACGCCCTCCTCCGGAAGGCGGGAGGTGCTCACGCTGGGTGACCAGCGCAGACGGCACCTCAACTGGAGTACCTGGCTTGTCTGTTGTTCAACCAGGTTGACCGCCACGTACCGCGGCATCTGGCACGGGTGTGGCACAGCTCAGAGCTACATGGTCAGCGACGCTCGGCAGCTCGACGCTCGACGTCGGCCAGGAACCAGTCAGGCACCTCGCCGGTCGAGCGCAGGTGCTGACGCTCCTCGGCTGTGAGAGCGCGTGCCGCATCGTCGACGGCAAACGTGTAGTGGGTCATCTTGCCGGCTGCTGCTTCGCGTCTCATGTCGCCACCGATCCTGGCGCCCTGACCGCCCCCCATGATCGTCCCCAAGACCTGGAGCCAGCCGAGCAGACCGGGCTTGCGGGCCTTCTTGCCGACCTGCTCACGGACGGCCAGCCAGCAAAGCCGTTCATCCGTCACGTTCGGGATCTGCTTGGGCTGTGTCACGGTCTCTCTCCTTCAGTCGCCGAGACGGAGCGTAGTGTCCCCGCCCCGGAGTTGGCACCGTCATTTGCTGGGGAAGCGGGTCGCACACGGCTGAGGCCTCCGTCGCCGAGGTAAGGTCGAAACACGGCGCTCCCTGAGCTTGGGAATCTCAACAGCTGATCAGCCTGCCATGCGCTCTGACGTGCACAGATGCCGCCAGAAGGCACTCTGTGACGCTGGTCGGCGGGTCCGCTATTGACCGCCACTGACCGCCCTTCTCCGCCCCTTGAGGCACGGATGGGACACGCCTGGGGCAACTACTCGTCGTCGTCCCGCTCCAGGATCAAGCTGACCGAGCCGTCCTCAAGCCCGTTGCTGTCTTCGAGATGCAGGTGGCTACCGTCCGGCGTGCCGTCCTCGGCGAGCGTCAGGAGGTGCCGAGCAAGAGTTCGCAACCCGGCTGCATTCGCCTCGATGACGACCTCGGCGCCAAGGTTGCGGACATTGATCCGCGCACTGTCGTCCCAGCTGAACACTCGCGGCACACCGTCACTGGTCACGGTCATGGTGCTGCTGGCGATCAGCGGCTGCTCCTGCTCGGCTGTCATGAAGAACATCCTGCCCGATTGCTTGTTCTCCGGGCTTAGGCATGGTTCATCCAGTGTCGCAGATCCGGAGAGCTACCCCATGTCCCACTTGGGCCGGAGCACTCGGCCTTGGCCGCCGCCTGTCATCGTTGGTCGGCCTCCCACGGCCCACAGACGGCCCGGCCGTGGTCTGGCTCTACGACCGGAGGTACTCCTTGAGTGCGTCCACCGCCGCCGCCACGGCCTCTTCTGGGCTCGTCGTTTCGAGCAGCACCTTGGCCGGGTCGTGCCTGTGGGCCACTGAGTAGCTACCGCCGGGGAGAAGGGCGATACACACAGGAAGGACGTCACCTTCCCCCAGCCAGTGTCGCCGACCGGTGCTGAAACACAGCCGGGCATGGCTGATGAAGGGATAGAACTGGCTGAGCGCGCTGTTCCGCGCCGCGTCCGCGAGCGCCCCCATGATCGGCGGTACCCATGTCGCAGGGTAGTCTCCGGGCCGGTTGTCCCAGTTCGCTGCGCTACGTACCAGAAAGTTCCACTCTGCTTCGATCGAGTCGTTGGATTCGCGCTCTGGACCCACGGTCTGATCCCCCTCCGAGATGCTTGCGGCACCGTACCGCGCGGGTGGTGGAGCGGTTTTGGCCGGTGTCCTGTCTGGTCTGGGTCCGAGCATGATCGGGGGGCCGTAAGCTGCTGCGACTCGGTCAGGGCTCTTTGGGCCTGACCGCAATTTGGCCGAGTGGCCCCCCGGTCTTGCTCGGTGCGGGTCCCGGTCCTGACAGGTGGGTAAAACCGTGGAGCCGCCCGCCCCCAGCCCCGGCGAGGTTCTGGGCTCAGCCCTCTTCTGCCGTCCGTCCGCCGGCGCGGCCGGGGCGCCGCCGGAGCGGGGCGAAGACAGGAGCGTCGGCGAGCGGCCAGGGCCGCGCGCTGGCGCGCTGTGCGCGCCTTGATGAAGTAGCGAAACTCGTAACAGTCCACTCCCCCACAGCCGTGTCCGGCCTCAGGCGATGCTTGGCATGTGACGGTCGCGACCGTGCCCCGTACCACCGGCAGGACCTCGCCCCGTCGATGGCCCATAGGATCGTAGGCGGCCCGGCAGACCATGCCGGTCCCGTTCGCTACTGGGGGGTTCGGATGAGGGTACGGAACGGCCTGCTGGCGGCCGCGCTGTTGACGGCGCCGCTGACCGCGTGCGGCAGTACGGGCGAGCAGCCCTCGGCCGCTGCGCCGACCAAGCTCGAAGTCCGCACCAGTACCAAGGAGTTGTCTGAGCGTCTGCCGAAGTTGGGCCGGATCGTCGAGGCGCACTGGCAGTTCGACCCGCACGACAACTCGGGTGGCCGGGTACCCGGACCGTCCGACTACTTCATCGATGCGGTGATGCGGCTCCAGCCGGGGACGGTGGCCGGTCTGCTCAAGGATCGGGAGGCCCAAAACATGGTGCTCCCTGGGACCTCCTCAGGACTCGCCGTTTTCCTGCCAAACGGCGCCGTCTGGCAGCACAGCTTGGAGCTCGACCGTGAGCTGGCCCGGGCATCCTCCGCGACGTTCTGGTTCGATCCGGCGTCCGACAGTGTCTACCTGGCCGCCAACAACCTGTCCGTGCCGGAGGCCGCCACCCCGTCCGCCGGGTGACGGTAGAAACGCCCTATAGGCGGTTCCAGATTTCCGCCATGACGCAGGCGGCGCTGCACTGAGGTTGGACAGTTTTCGTCAGAGTTCTGACGGCGCCAGGCCCGGCGTGGCCTCGTCGAGCCAGTTATGGCCGTCGTGGGTACGGATGACAGGGGCGGCTTCCTCGCGGAACGCGTCCAGCAGCCGGCGGCCGTAGACGTCGGCCATGCGGTCGGAGACCTCGGCCGGTGTGAGCCAGTCGACTGCGGTGGACTCGTCGGACAGACTCTCGGTCCCGCTCTCCGGGTGGCAACGGAAGACCAGGGCGACGACTCCACGGGTCACGTTCTTGTAGACGCCGGTCAGGCGCTCGACGCTGACCTTGAGCCCGGTCTCTTCGAAGATCTCGCGGCGTACGCCGTCCTCGACGGTTTCCGCCAGTTCGAGGACACCGCCGGGTGGCTCCCAGGTGCCGTTGTCTGCTCGCCGGATGGCCAGGACGCGCCCGTCTTCGCGCACGACGGCGCCGGCCACCGACACCGAGTGGAGAGGCGTTGTAACTGGCGATGCGGGGCTGGTACTCATGTACAGGAGAATAGGAGACCTGAAGGACTATGGCGAGCAACGAGGTGGCCTCCTCGGCCAAGGCGAAGTACCTGCAGATCGCGGACGACGTCGCCGCACAGATCAAGTCGGGCGCTCTCGCTCCGGGCTCCGCAGTGCCGAGTGAGGCCGAGCTGATGCAGCGGTACGGCGTCGCCTCCGGCACCGTGCGGAAGGCGATCGCCGAGCTGCGGACCTCGCAGCTGATCGAGACCCACCACGGTCGCGGCTCGTTCGTCCGCTCGCGCCCCCCGGTGCAGCGCAAGTCCTCCGACCGCTTCCGCCGCGCGCACAGGAAGGCCGGCAAGGCCGCGTACCTGGCTGAGGCCGAGGTGTCGGGCGGAACGCCGTCGGTGAACGTGCTGTTCGTCGGACCCACCGAGGCACCGGCCGAGATCGCCGAGCGACTGGGCGTCCCCGCCGGCACTCAGGTTCTGGCCCGCAAGCGGCGGTACTTCCGCGACGGGGTGCCGACCGAAGAGGCCACCTCCTACCTGCCCTGGGACGTGGTGAAGGACATCCCGGAGATGTTCGCCGAGAACCCTGGCGGCGGCGGGATCTACGCCCGGCTTGAAGAGCACGGCCACCAGCTCGCCGAGTTCACGGAGACCGTCCGGGCCCGGCTCGCGACCAAGCCCGAAACCGCTGCCCTGGCGCTCAGCCCGGGATCGCCGGTCATCCACCTCATCAGGGATGCGATCACCGCGGAGGAACGGGTGGTCGAGGTGTGCGACACCGTCATGGCTGCTGACCAGTTCGTTCTGGATTATCGCTTCCCCGCCAGAGACTGACGGAACCTCACCTTCCGCAACCCGTCGCGACTTTGAGTCCGCGGCGGGTTGACTCATATACAGGAGTCGGTCACTCTTCTAGCTATCCAACTCCTGTACATGAGTGCAGGAGCAAGCCTCTTCTAGAGGAGAGACAGCCATGGCTGTTTTCAAGGTCGACACGTCCACCGCCGTGGTCTTCGTGGCCGTCCCGCCGGCGCCGAAGATCGTGAACCGGCAGACGAACGAGGTCGCGATCGACCGGGAGACCGGGGCGAAGATGATGACCGTCGGGCTGACGATCGCGGACGAGGGCGAGGCGAGCCTCTACACGGTGTCGGTGCCGGAGACCGGGATCTCGGAGGGCCTGGCGGTCGGTTCGCTGGTCGTGGTGACCGGGCTCAAGGCGCGGGACTGGGAGAACGAGTTCAACGGTCAGAAGCGGCACGGGATCTCGTTCCGCGCGGCGGCGATCACCTCGCTCATGCCGTCGCCGGTGCAGGGCTGATCGCCATGTCGGGGGCTGTGGTTCTCGCTGAGACCGGTGCCGCGCTGGCGGCCGTCGCCGGTGGCGCCGCGTACACCCGGGCGAAGGCTCCGTCGGTGTTCTGGTCGGCGGTCGGTCTGCCGGTCACGGCCGCGCGGTTCAGCGCCACCTACGGCAGCACTATGGACGCCTGCGGGCTGACCGTGGCGCCGTCGCGGCTGCGGGTGCTGGTGACCCGGGCGACGACCCGCCGGGAGATCCGGCCGGTGCCGCCCCGCATCCGCCGGATCCGGCCGACCACGACCGGGCTCCGCGTCCGGCTCCGGCTGGCGCCCGGTCAGGAACCGGCGGACGTGGCTGCCTCGGCCGAACGGCTGCGGCACGCCTGGGGCGTCCACTCCGTCCACGTCGCCGAGATCAAGCCCGGTGTGGTGGAGCTGCGGATGACCGGCTTCGACGTCCTGCGCCGGGTGCGGATGCCGCGCCGGGTGCCGACCGGGGAGCTGGTGGTCCCGGTGGCCATGCGCGAGGACGGGACCGCCTTCGTCCGCGACTACCGGGCGGTCCCGCACGCGATGACGCTCGGCGCTCCGGGCAGCGGCAAATCCGTCTTCGTCCGCAACCTGGTCACCGGCCTGGCCGCTCTCCGGGTGGCAATTGTCGGGATCGACTGCAAGCGGGGAGTCGAACAGGCCCCGTTCGCCCCGCGGCTGTCGGCGCTGGCCACGGACCGAGACATGGCCCGTGACCTCCTGGACGTCCTGGTGGCGGAGCTGGAGGAACGGTACGACCTGATCCGCGACTACCAGGGCGTCCCGCGCACGGTCACGGACGAGGAGATCACCTCGGACATATGGGGCCTGCCGGCCGAACTGCGGCCGGTGCCGCTGGTCCTGGTCGTGGACGAGGTCGCGGAACTCTTCCTTGTCGCCACCCGCAAGGAGGAGGAGCGGCGGGACCACATGGTCACCCAGCTCATCCGTCTCGCCCAGCTCGGCCGCGCGGCCGGCATCTTCCTGGAGGTGTGCGGGCAGCGCTTCGGCTCAGAGCTCGGCAGGGGAGCGACCATGCTCCGCGCCCAGCTGACCGGCCGGATCGTCCACCGGGTCAACGACAAGCCCACCGCCGAAATGGGCCTGGGCGACATCTCGCCGGAGGCCGTCCTCGCCTCGACACAGATCGCCCCGGAGATGCCGGGCGTCGCGGTCGCCGGTGACACCTCCGGCGGCTGGTCCCGTATCCGCACCCCGCACCTGTCCCTCGCCCAGGCCGCCGCCGTCTGCTGGCAGACCGCGCACCTGGTTCCCGACCTGCCCGCGCTCGACCAGTTCCGGCCGTACGTCCCGCCGGTGGTCGTGATCCCGCCGAAGCCCTCGGCACCGCCACGGTTCGCCCCGAACCCGGCCACCGAGTAGCACGCAACCCCACCAGCCGGCGCGACCGTTCCCGCGCCACGTCCCTACCCCGTCACGCCTTCCGGCCCTGAGAGGACCGCCATGTCCGCGTCCATGTCCTTCAACGCCCGGCCTGCAACCCAAGTGACCTGTCACGACTACGGCACCGACCGGCCCCCGATCCTCAACCTCTGGTCCACCCCGGTCAGCCTCACCATCACCGGAGACAACGCGATCCCGATCGAGGACCACCTCGCCTTCGCTCGCAACCTCGCCGCCGAGACCGCCTCCTACCTCGCCGCTATGGAGCGCTTCGCCGCGACCGATATGGGACGGACTCCCTGATCTCAGGAAGGAGGAAGACCGATGCGCCTGCCCCGCCCGGACGCCGTCCTCATCCAGGCCGCCATCGCCGGTGCCCTGTCCTTCGCCCACCTCCACGACATCGCCGAAGCCGCCGGCCAGCACGACTGGAAGGCGTGGGCCTACCCGGTCTCCGTCGACCTGCTCCTCGTCGCCGCCTGGCGCCGGATGCGCACCCTTCGCGCCGCCGGCCGCCCGGCGGGCTCGGCTTGGACCTGGTTCGGCATCGCCCTGGCCGCCTCGCTCGGCGCGAACGTCGCCACCGCCGGACTCCTCGACCTGGTCCACGTCCCCGCGTGGCTTCGCATCCTCGTCGCCGGGTGGCCAGCTCTCGCCTTCTTCGGCGGCACCCTCCTCGCCCACAGCCCCACCCAGCACGGCGAACCGGACGCCCTGGCCCTCGACGCCGATCCCGAACTCCCGCTTTACGAAGCCGAACCGGCGCCGCCCGCCGCACCGGCCGAACCCGAACTCGAAGCGGTCACCGCGCCCGAGCCTCTGCCCGCTCTGCCGCCCACCCCGGCACCTGCACCGGCCACGGTGCCGGCCCTTGCGGTCCCGGCCGCCCTGGTGGACCACGCCCGCAAGGTCGCCGACGAACACCGCGCCCGGACCGGCGAGCCGATCGACACCAACACCCTCCGCGCCCGCCTCGGCGTCCCGCCGCACTTCGCCGACGCCATCGCCGCCCAACTCGCCTGACAGGAGCACCCGTCATGCCCCGCCCGATCCGCCCGCGCAACGTCATCCGCATCGGCCCGGTGCAGGTCGCCACCTACTACGACGGCCGCGGCCGCGAACGGCACACCGCCGCCTGCACCGCCCCGCGCTGCGGCTTCTCCGCCGACTACGACTCCCGCGCCGCCGCCGAGATCGCCGCCCGCACTCACCACTGCCCCGTCCGCTGACAGGAGAGACCCGTGACCATCACCCTGCCCCTGGTCGTCGTCCTCGGCATCCTCGCCTGGGCCGTCATCCGCTTCCTCGGCGTCCGCCTGTGGGTCGCCGTCGTGATCGGCCTCTTCGGCTTCTACCTGGCCCACACCTTCCTCGCCCCGGTCATCGACGGCACCACCCGCACCGGCGTCCAGGTCGTCAACGGCACCCAGAAGTGAGGACGCCCACCATGAACCATGCTGTCCTCACCTGGGGACCCCTGGCACTCACCCCGGAAGGCGCCGCCCTGGTCGCTGAGATACAGGCCTACCTCGCGACCCTCCCGGCTACCGCCCGGCCCACAGTGCCCGTCCGGGACTTCTACCGCTTCGGCAGCACCGTGCAGCCGTGGCACACCGGATTCCCCGACCCCCGCCCGACTCTCCTCGACCGGATCGCCCACCGCCCGGCCCGCCCGGTGCCGGTCAGCGTCGCCGACCACCTGGCCCTCGCCGACCGCTACATGACGGCCTTCGGGTGGACGCAGGGCCGCCTGTGGGACTCCACCGGCCGGGTCTGCCTCCTCGGCGCCCAGGCCGCCGTTCTCGCCCACGGCTACGGCACCCCCACCACCGTCCTCCGGGCCCGGGTCCAGGTGATGGAAGTCCTGCACGCCACCGGCCGGCCGCACGCCTCGCCGGACCGCTTCAACGACGCGCCCGGCACCCGCCAGGCCGACGTGCACCACCTGCTCGCCCGGGCGTCCGCCCGCGCACTGTCCCTCGGTATCTGACCGGTCCCCGGGGCGGCAAAGGCCGCCAAGCATCCCGCCGCCCCCGGGGCCCGCAACCCGCTCCGGAAGGACTCGCACCATGGACCTCGCCCCGATCCTCGCCGCCGCCGGCGTCCCGCTGCTCGGCTGGACCACCCACGGCACCTGGCTCGCCCGCCGCCTGGCCACCGCCCGCCGCGACCCGCTGACCGGCCTGCTCACCCGCGACGGCTTCACCGCCCGCGCCGAACGGCTCATCCGCAGCCACCCCGACCGGGCCACCGTGCTCCTGGTCGACCTGGACGACTTCAAGACGGTCAACGACACCCACGGCCACGCCGCCGGAGACGCCGTCCTCACCGCCACCGCCCACCGGCTCACCGCCTGGTGCGGACCCAGCGGCCTGGCCGCCCGCCTCGGCGGGGACGAGTTCGC
>NZ_BAAALD010000054.1:0-56508 GCF_039528095.1 Kitasatospora arboriphila | reverse complement strand
GCGAGCCCCCCGCCGAGGCCGACCGGCTGCGCGAGGAGGTCGCCGCCGACGCGAAGGCCGTCCGTGCCGGGGCCGCCGCCGCGGCCGAGGCGCTGCGCGCCGAGACCGACGAGTGGGCCGGCGCCGAGCGCGGTGCCGCCGAGGCGCACGCCGCCGCGCTGCGCGAGGAGTCCCGCCGCGAGCGGGAGGCCGCCTCCGAGGGGCTCCGCCGCGAGCAGGAGGAGACCGGCGAGCAGCTGGCCGCCGCCCGCGCCGCGCGGGAGGCCGCCGAACGCGAGGCCGCCGAGCTGACCATCCGCACCGCGGGCGAGACGGCCGCGCCGCCCGACACCGCCGAGGCCGAGGCCCGGCAGCTGCGCACCGAGGCCGCGGAGGCGCTGGACGCCGCCCGCGAGCAGGCCGGCACGCTCGCCGCGGAGGCCGCCGAGGAGCTGGAGAAGGCCCGGACCGAGGCCGAGGAGACGCTCCGCAAGGCGCGGGCCGACGCCGAGTCGCTCACCGCCGCGGCCGAGGAGGACGCCGCCGGGATCCGCAGTTCGGTCGCGGGTCTGCACGAGGCCGCGTCCCGGCAGATCGCCGAGCTGCGGGCCACCGCCGAGCGCGAGAGCCGGGAGCTGCGCGAGACCGCCGAGCGGGAGACGGCCGAGCTGCGCGAGCGGATCTCCGCCGAGCTGGCCGCCGACCGGGAGGCCGCCGCCGCCGAGGTCGAGCAGCAGCGTGCCGAGGCGGTCGCCTTCGACACCGCGCTGCGCGAGGAGGCGCAGAAGGAGCGGGCCGCCGCCGCCGAGTTCGCCGAGCAGCGGCGCGCCGAGGCGGAGGCCGAGGCCCGCCGCACCCTGGCCGACGCCGAGGAGCGGTCCACCGCCGCGGTCGCCGAGGCCGAGGAGTTCTCCGCGGCGCTGCGCGCCGAGGCCGAGGAGTACGCGCTGGCCACGCGCCGGCTCGCGGACGACTACGACGCGTCCACCCGCAGCCGGGCCGACGCGTACGACATCGAGCTGCGGGAGGCCGCCGAGCAGTTCGACCGGTCCACCCGGGAGCAGGCCACCTCGGTGCTGGAGAAGGCGTTCGCGGACGCCGAGCAGCTCGGCGAGGAGGCGCAGACCACGGCGCTCGCGACCACCGCGGCCGCCGAGGAGCAGGCGGACGCGATGGTGGCCGCCGCCCGCAAGGAGGCCGAGCGGCTGGTCGCGGCCGGCGAGGCCGCGGGCCAGGCCGAGGTCGAGAAGGGCCGGTCGGACGCCGACGCCCTGCTGTCCGAGGCCCGCCGGGACTCGACGGCGATCCGCGAGCGCGCCGAGGAGCTGCGCGAGCGGACGGACGCCGAGATCGAGGCGCTGCACGAGCGGGCCCGCAAGGAGAACGCGCAGGCCATGAAGTCGGCCGGCGAGCGGGTCGACACGCTGGTCACCGCCGCGCAGGAGCAGCTGACCGAGGCCGAGGACCAGGCCGTCGCGACGGTCGCCGAGGCCGAGGAGCGGGCCGCGAAGCTGGTCGCCGCGGCCGAGGAGCGGGCCGCCGAGCTGACGTCGGAGGCGTCCGCCGAGGCGAGCAAGGTCCGGATCGCGGCCGTCCGCAAGGCCGAGGGCCTGCTGAAGGGCGCCGAGCAGAAGCTCGCCGACTCCACCGACCGTGCCGAGAAGCTGATCGAGAAGGCCGAGGCCAAGCTCACCGGCGCCGAGGAGGAGGCCGCCGGCAAGATCGAGGCCGCCGCCGAGGAGGCCGAGAAGCGGCTGCAGAAGGCGGACGAGTCCGCGTCCGAGCAGCTGCGGCTGGCCGAGGAGGAGGCCGAGCGGGTCCTCTCCGAGGCCCGGGCGGAGGCCAAGCGGATCACCGACGAGGGCAAGCGCGAACTCGACGAGCTGGTGCGGCGCCGCAAGGACATCAACACCGAGATCTCCAGGGTGCAGGACGTGCTGTCCGCCCTGGAGGCGTTCGAGGCGCCGTCGCCGGTGCAGCAGGCCAACGGGGGAAACAGGAAGGACGGGGCGCCCCGGGCGGGGGCCGGTGTGGGCGCCCAGCGGTCGGGGGGCAATCGCCCCGGAAGCCCGCCACCCGATTGAGCGGACATTGTCCGTGACTCATCGGCATTTCGCCGAAGACACTCCGATAACGTGTCAGGATTCCCTCAACCACCTCAGCGGTCTGACGACAGGAAGCCCTAATCCCCATGAGCGACAGTCACTCCCCCCACGGCTTCGACCTGGTGCGCCGTGGGTACGAGCGCGCCCAGGTCGACGAGCGGATCACCAAGCTGGTGGCCGACCGGGACAGCGCGCTGTCCCGCATCGGTGCGCTGGAGAAGCGCATCGAAGAGCTGCACCTGGAGACGCAGACCGCCCAGGCCGCGGTGACCGAGGCGGAGCCGTCCTACGCCGGCCTCGGCGCCCGGGTGGAGAAGATCCTCCGCCTCGCCGAGGAGGAGGCGAAGGACCTGCGCGACGAGGCGCACCGCGCCGCCGAGCAGCACCGCGAGCTGGCCGAGGCCGCCGCCCAGCAGGTCCGCACCGAGGCGGAGAACTACGCCAAGGACCGCAAGGCGAAGGCCGAGGACGAGGGCCTGCGGATCGTCGACAAGGCCAAGAGCGACGCGGCGCAGCTGCGGGCCGAGGCCAACAAGGACGCGCAGAACAAGCGCGAGGAGGCGGACGCCCTCTTCGAGGAGACCCGCACCAAGGCCGCGCAGGCCGCCCTGGAGTTCGAGACCAACCTGGCCAAGCGCCGCGAGCAGTCCGAGCGCGACCTGGCGGCCCGCCAGGCGAAGGCGGAGAAGCGCCTCGCGGAGATCGAGCACCGTGCCGAGCAGCTCCGCCTGGAGGCGGAGAAGCTGCGCACCGACGCCGAGCGCCGTGCCCGCCAGACGGTGGAGACCGCGCAGCGCCAGGCCGAGGACATCGTGGCCGACGCCAACGCCAAGGCCGACCGGGTCCGCAGCGAGTCCGAGCGCGAGCTGGCGGCGCTCACCAACCGCCGCGACTCGATCAACGCGCAGCTGACCAACGTCCGCGAGATGCTGGCGACGCTGACCGGTGCGGCGGTGGCCGCGGCCGGCTCGCCCTCCGACGACCTGGGCGTCCCGGTCCAGCAGTCGCGCTGACGCCCGTGCCGTGACGCGGCCCCCGCCTCCGGGCGGGGGCCGCTTCGCCGTTCACCGGGCGGCCGGCGCCCCGCCGGTCCGGATCCGCTCGCCGGCTCCCGGCGGCGCATGAGGCCGACCGGCCGTGCGACTCACCCGTTCCGCCGTGCTCGCGGCGGCCGCCCCGGCTCTGAGCGCCCCGACCGCCGCCTGGGCGAGCGCCTCCGCCGCGGACCTGCCCGCGCCGCGCCACGACGGCGCCCGGACGTACCGCTCCCCGCCCCGATCGGCGGCTGGCCGGCCCTCGGCGGCTTCAGCGGCCTCTTTCCGGCCGACCCCTCGGGCCGGGAGTTGTGGACGGTCACCGACCGCGGGCCGAACGCCGACGCCCCGTCGGACACCGACGAGATCTTCCTGAAGCCCGACCGCACCCCGCAGGTCGTGCGCATCCGGCTGGCCCGCGGCGACGGCGTCGAGGTCGTCCGGCGCATCCCGCTGCGGGTGCCGCACGGGCAGACCGACCCGGTCACGGGACGCGCCTGCTGACCGGACTCGGTGAAGGACGGCGCGGTGGTGCCGAGCGACGCGGTCACCCGGGTCGGCCGGTACGCGCTGCCGGCCGGCACGGTGTCGCTGTCGCGGCGGTGGGCCGCGGGCCGGGGCGGGGGCACGGCGCCCGCCCCGGCCGGGCCGGCGGGCTCAGCCTCGGACGCGGCGCAGCAGGGCGCGGACGGCGGCGTTGAAGGTCTCGGGGGCCTCCAGCGAGCTGAGGTGGCCGACCGAGGGGATGACGGTGAGTTCGGCGTCCGGCAGGGCCTCGGCCATCAGCCGGGCCTCGGCGAGCGGGGTGACGGCGTCCGCCTCGCCGACGATGACGGCGGCCGGGACGCGGACGCCGCGCAGCACCTCCAGGGAGTCGCCGCGGGCGGCCATGGCGCGCTGGGCCCAGGCGACCGCCGCCGGCGGGGCCTCGGCGATCATGGCGCGGACGTGGGCGGTCAGCGCCGGGTCGGTGGCGGGGCCGAGCAGGCCGGTCTCGATCTTCTCGTCGGCGAGGATCTGCACGCTGTCGCGGGCCTCGACGGCGCGGGCGATCCGCTCGCGGTTGGCGCGGGCCGCTTCGGTGTCGGGGGTGGCCTTGGTGTCGGCGAGGAGCAGGCCGGCGAGCCGCTCGCCGTGGCGGCGGGCGAAGGCCATGGCGACGTAGCCGCCCATGGACAGGCCGCCGACGACGGCCCGCTCCAGGCCGGCCGCGTCCAGCAGCCGGGCGACGTCGTCGGCGACGGCGTCCAGCGAGGGCTCGTCCCGGCCGAGCGGGGCGCTGCCGAAGCCGCGCTGGTCGGGGACGATCACCCGGGCGGCCTCGCCGGCCGGGCCGGGCAGCCGCTCCAGCTGGCAGGCCCACATCCGGGCGGAGAGCGGGAAGGCGTGCAACAGGACGATCGGGGTCCCGGTGCCGTTCTCGGGCGCGGCCGGCGCGCTGGGGAGGCTCATGCAGCCACCGTATTGCGGCTCGCCGAGGGGACGCAGCCACCGCAGCCGTATGTCCCTTTTGTCATAGCCTGACGAGGACTGAGGGAGCGGACATGATCGAGCTGCACCAGCTGACGAAACGCTACGGCGACACGCTGGCCGTGGACGGACTGAGCTTCGCGGTCCCGCGCGGAGTGGTGACCGGCTTCCTGGGCCCGAACGGCGCCGGGAAGTCCACCACGATGCGGATGATCCTCGACCTGGACCGCCCCACCGCCGGCCGGGTCACCCTGGACGGACGGCGGTACGGGCAGCTCGCCGAGCCGCTCTCGTACATCGGCGCCCTGCTGGAGGCCAAGGCCGTCCACCCGGGCCGCACCGCCCGCGACCACCTGCTGTGGATGGCGCAGAGCAACCGGATCCCCGCCCGCCGGGTCGACGAGGTGCTCGAACTGGTCGGCCTGAGCGCGGTGGCCCGCAAACGGGCCCGCGGCTTCTCGCTCGGCATGAGCCAGCGCCTGGGCATCGCCTCGGCGCTGCTCGGCGACCCGGAGATCCTGATGTTCGACGAGCCGGTGAACGGGCTCGACCCGGAGGGCATCGTCTGGATCCGCACCCTGATGAAGGGCCTCGCCGCGGAGGGCCGGACGGTGTTCGTCTCCTCGCACCTGATGAGCGAGATGGCGCTGACCGCCGACCACCTGGTGGTCATCGGCCGCGGCCGGCTGCTCGCCGACCTGCCGATGGCCGACTTCATCAAGCAGAACTCCCGCTCGTCGGTACGGGTGCGCACCCCGCAGCCCGAACTGCTGCTGGACGCCCTGCACCGGGCCGGCCTGCACGCCGACCCCGGCCCGGACGGCTCCCTGGAGGTCCCGGACGGCGACCTGGCCTTCCTCGGCGAACTCGCCGCCGACCACCGGATCACCCTGCACGAGCTGAGCCCGCAACAGGCCTCCCTGGAGGAGGCGTTCATGCAGATGACCTCGGACTCGGTCGAGTACCAGGCCGGCTCCCCCCGCCCGGTCGGCCCGGCCGGGCCGGGCGGGGCCGCCGTGGACGGATCCCCCGCCGCACCGTCGGCACCGCCCGCACCGGCCTGGGGCTCCGACTGGCAGGCCCGCGGCAAGCAGAAGGAGAACTGAGATGGCCGCGTTCCCCGCGATCCTCCAGTCCGAGTGGACGAAGCTGCGCACCGTCCGCTCCACGGTCTGGACGCTCGGGCTCGCCTTCGTCGTCACGCTCGGCCTCGGCGCGCTGATCTGCACGCTGGCCAACAACAACTTCGCCGACTTCGCGCCGAAGAACGCGCCGTTCGACGCCACCGGCACCGCGTTCGCGGGGATCATCCTGGGCGAGATCGCCATGGTGGTCTTCGGGGTTCTGGCGGTCGGCAACGAGTACAGCAGCGGCATGATCCGGGTGTCGCTGGCGGCCGTCCCGCAGCGCGCCACCCTGCTGGTCGGCAAGGCCGTGGTGATCGCCCTGGCGGCCTTCGCGGTGGCGCTGGCCACCGTCTTCATCACCTTCTTCACCGGGCAGGCACTGCTCGGCGGGCACAGCACGACGATCACCGAGCCGCACGTGCTGCGCGCGGTCTTCGGCGCGGCCGGCTACCTGACGATGATCTGCCTGTTCTCGGCCGGGGTCACCGCGATGCTGCACAACCAGACGCTGGCGCTGGGCGTGCTGGTGCCGTTCTTCTTCCTGCTGTCGCCGATCCTCGGTGCGGTGCCGAAGGTGAAGACGGTCGCCCACTACTTCCCCGACTACGCGGGCCAGCGAATGCTGCTGGTCTACCAGGAGCACAACCAGCCGTTCGGCCCCGGCGCGGGCTTCCTGATCTGCCTCACCTGGACCCTGGCCGCCCTCGCCGGAGGCATCCTGGTGCTCCGCACCCGCGACGCCTGACCGGCCGTCAGGCCACGGCCGCCCCCGGGCGGTCCCGAGCCCTAGTACCGCGGTGCGCCGCGCCCCCGCTGGACGCCCGCGCCGCGGCGCTCCCTGGCGCCCCAGCAGGCGCGGTGCCAGTGCCGGCGGTCCTCCACCCCCGGCCCGTGGTCGGGCCAGGCGACGACGTGGCCGACGCCGGACGGGATCTCCTGGTCGCAGCCCGGGCAGCGGTAGTGCCGGCCCTGGGAGCCGGCGACGGTCTGCACGACCCAGTCCTCCCCGCGGTAGCTCTCGACGCGGCGCAGCGAGCCGCCGAACGGGGCCGCCGGGGCGTCCTCGCGGGGGGCGGAGCTCTTCTCACGATTGCGACGCGGCGACACGCCGAACCACCTCTCGGACCGGGCACGGGAACCCCTCCAGGGTACGGGCCGCCGCACCGCCACCCGTGCCACTATCACGACATCCGCGCGATCTCAGGTGTTTTGGGTGAGATCCACCCGTTCTCCTGGGAAATTGGTGAAACGGCGTGCCTTTGGCACATGACATCGGCTACTCACGTGGTGAGACAGCGGGGTTCGCAGTCCCTGCGCACCCCCGAGGAGGCACCCGATGACCAAGACCAGCCGGCGGCCCGAGACCGACCAGCAGCCCGGCCCGGGGGGTGGCACGGCCCCGGCGACGGCGCTGCTGCCCCGCCCCGCGGCCACCGACCGGATCGCGGTCGGCGCGTTCCTGCTCTCCGCGCAGTTCCCCGGGCAGGGCCACGGCGAGGTGCTGGCCCGCACGGTGGACGCGGCGGTCGCCGCCGAACGGGCCGGCCTGGACGCGGTCTGGCTGGCGGAGCACCACTTCGTGCCGTACGGCGTCTGCCCGGACGCCGCGACCCTGGCCGGGCTGCTGCTCGGCCGGACCCGCCGGATCGGCGTCGGCACCGCGGTGAGCGTGCTGTCCACCGCGCACCCGGTGGCGCTCGGCGAGCGGGCGGCGCTGCTGCACCTGGTCTCCGGTGGCCGGTTCACGCTCGGGGTGGGCCGCGGCGGCCCGTGGATCGACCTGGACGTCTTCGGCACCGGCGTGGACGCCTACGAGTCGGGCTTCCCGGAGCGGCTGGACCTGCTGCTGCGCTGGCTGCACGGCACCCGGGTGGGCGCGGACGGGCCGCAGTTCTCCTTCCCGGAGGTGGCGGTGGTGCCGCGGGCCTCCGAGCCGCTCCGCCCGGGCGGCCTCGCGGACTGGCTCGGCCTCGGCGGCCCCGAGGCGGAGGCCGACCCGCTGCGGAACTTCCCCCGGCAGCGCCAGGAGCCGGGCGGGCGGGCGCAGTCCGGCCCGCCGGTGGTGATGGCCTGCACCTCCCCCAACGGGGTGCGCACGGCTGCCGAGAGAGGTCTGCCGATGCTGCTCGGCATGCACTCGGGCGACGAGGACAAGCAGCAGATGCTCGCCGCCTACCGGGAGGCCTGGCGGGCCTGCGGGCGCGGTGAGGAGCAGCTCGCCCGCGTCGAGCGGGAGCACGTCGCGGCGGGCGTGGTGCAGGTCGCGGACCGGACGGCGGCGGCCCGGGCCGACCTGCTGCGGTCGATGCCGGGCTGGTTCGAGTACGGGCTCGGCGCGCACCGCACGGTCGACGGGCGGGAGCGCCGGATGCGCGACCCGCGCGCGTACACCGAGCTGCTGTGCGACCTGCACGCGGTGGGTACGCCGCGGCAGTGCGCGGACCGGCTGCTGGCGACCGCCGAGCACACCGGGATCCGCCGTTTCGCGCTGCTCGCGGAGGGTTCCGGCGACCGCGAGGCGACGTTGCACAACATCGAGCGGCTCGGCTCGGAGGTCCTCCCCGAGCTGGGCTGACGCCGGGTGCCCGGACAGCCGACGGGGCCGGCCGGTGTGGTCCCGGCCGGCCCCGTCGGCCGGTGTCAGCAGTCGCGCAGCTCGGGCGACTGGTTGAGCAGCTGGGCCCGGACGGACGTGAAGCGCGCGTAGCGCTCCTCGTTCGCCTCGGACGGGGCGAAGACCGCCACCCGGTGGCAGTTCTGGAACGCCAACCGCACGCCGAAGTGCCGCTGGAGGGCGCCCCGGATCGCGTCGCTGGCCATCGCGCGCAGCAGCTGGCCGCGGGCCTGCTCGCTGGGCGGCGGGACGTGGTTGTCGGCGAAGTCGGTGCCGTCGACCTTGGTCTGGGCGACCAGCGAGCTGATCAGCTCCCAGGCGTACGGGAGGGAGGTACGGACGCAGTCGACGAACTCCCTCTCGTCGACCTCGCCTCTCTCGGCCTTCTCGAGCAGGGCCGGTGAGACGTCGAGCGACATTGGGTTCTCCTCTCGCGGTCCACCGCGGCGCGGCCCGCCGGGGTGGTCTTGCGGCTGGTGCGGTCGTTCTCGGTGGTGCGGCCCTGCCCGGTCCGTGCGCGCGAACCGGCCGCCGTTCCCGCCGACCTGACGGCCGGTCGGGATGACGGATGATCAGACCGCGCCCGGGAGGCCCGGCGAGGGAGCCGCGGGAGCGGTGGTGACGGTGGGCGGGTGGCGCCCGGGCGCACCACCGCCGCACGGGCGTGCGCCGGCGCGCCAGCGTGCGGTCGCGCAGGACGACGGACGCTCACACCAGGGTGACAGGCGATCGCTCAGCGCGACGAGCGAATGCGTCGAATACCATCGGAATCGGTGCCGCAACGGCGAGATTGGCCGGATCGTGTCGCAGCGTTCATCGCGAGTCTCCATCCCCGTGGAACGGCACCCGCCAGGCAACGCCGAGCGGAGGCCGCGTGCACGGCCTGTGACCGCGCGGACACCATGGTTCGCCGGATGCGCGAATTCTTCACCCCGTCGTCGCGGAATCGCATCAACTGGCCCCGGTGGGCTAGCGTGGTCGACCGTGCGTCTCGTAATTGCCCGCTGCTCCGTCGACTATGCCGGACGGCTCTCCGCCCATCTCCCGTCCGCCACCCGCCTCATCCTGGTGAAGGCCGACGGGAGCGTCAGCATCCACGCCGACGACCGCGCCTACAAGCCGCTCAACTGGATGTCGCCGCCCTGCACGCTCAAGGAGGCGGACGGCACCTGGACGGTGGTCAACAAGGCCGGCGAAAAACTGATCATCACGCTCGAGGACGTGCTGCACGACTCCTCGCACGACCTGGGCGTCGACCCCGGCCTGGTGAAGGACGGCGTCGAAGCACACCTGCAGGAGCTGCTCGCCGACCGCATGGAGGTCCTCGGTGCCGGTTGGTCGCTGATCCGCCGCGAGTACCCGACCGCGATCGGCCCGGTGGACATCCTCTGCCGGGACGCCGACGGCGCCACCGTGGCGGTGGAGATCAAGCGCCGCGGTGAGATCGACGGCGTCGAGCAGCTCACCCGCTACCTCGAACTCCTCAACCGGGACCCGCTGCTGGCCCCGGTGAAGGGCGTCTTCGCCGCCCAGGAGATCAAGCCGCAGGCCCGCGTCCTCGCCACCGACCGCGGCATCGGCTGCGTGGTGCTCGACTACGACGAGCTGCGCGGCATCGACGACGACAAGCTGAAGCTGTTCTAGGCCGCCCGACCCGCCCCTAGCCCGCCGACGCCGAACCGGTGTCGGTGGGCGTCGGGCTCGTCGGGGCGGTCGCGGTCGGCGAGGCGCTGGTGGTCGGCGACGGCGACGCGGTCGTACTGGTGCCCGTGCTCGGGCTCTTGCTGGTCTGGCCCGGGGCGGGTGCGGTGGTCTTGGTCGCGGTCGGCTTGCGGGTGCCGGTGGTGCTCGCCGAGGCGGACGGCGACTCGGAGTCCGAGGCCGAGGCCGACGCCGAGGGGCTCTCGGACGGGCTGCCGCTCGGTGCGGCGGTCGGGGAGCCGGAGGTGGTGGCCGCGGGCAGGTCGTCCCCGGTGGTGGTGTCGTCCACCGAGGTGCCGGGCAGGGTGCGGCCGTTGCCCGCGGAGTCCTCGCCGCCGGTGTTGAGCCCGATCGCGGCGCCCAGGACGCCCAGCGCCAGCACGGCCGCCGCTCCGGCGATCGCGGCCCGCTTGACGTCCGACCCCTTCTTCGCCGCGGCGAGCCGCCAAGGGGCCTTCGCGATGGCTCTGATGACGGGTCGTCGGCCACCGGTCGACGGCTCCTCGCCCGCGGGCAGCTGCCGGGCCTCGGACTTCAGCAGGTCCAGCATCCGCCGCCCGGCGGCACCGGAGTTGGGGTCACCGAAGGCGGCCCGCAGCGCGACCGCGGACTCCAGTTCGGCGAGCGCCCGCTGGTCCGAGTGCACGCACAGGGCGAGCACCCCGAGCTCGTGGTGGAACCAGGCCTCCTCGGCGGTGGCGCGCAGCACCCGGGCCGCTTCCAGGCCGAGCTTGAGGACGCGCTCCCAGGCCCCCCAGCGCAGCGACAGGGCCAGTGCCGGGGCGGCGGCGCGGGCGAGCCGCAGCACGGCCTCCGGGCGGTCGGCGGCCCGGTCGGCGAGCAGGGCTCCGACGAGGACCTCCGCCTCGGCTGCGATCTGCTCGGTGGTGACCGAGCCGTGCCCGACCCACCAGGAGAAGTGTTCGGCGGCGCCGTACGCGACCGTGCCCGGGTCGAAGCGGCCCGCGAGGAGTTCCTGGACGCCGGTGGTGAGCCGGTGGTGGCCGCCGACGGACACCGCGAGGCCGGCGTCGACGAGTTCGCGCAGTGCGCTCTCGCCGAGGCCGACGTCGATCAGGGCCGGCAGGTGCGGTGCGGTCGGGCACTCGCCGCCGAACGCCAGCGAGAGCCGCAGCACGGCCTGCGCGGACTCGCTGAGCCCCTCGGCGAGCCGGACGGCGGGCGCCGCGCTCTCCGCGACGGTCGGCAGCGGGACGGTGCGGCGCAGTTCGCCCTCGAGGACGGCCGGGTCGTCCGGTTCGCTGATCTCCTTGACCAGGCCGAAGACGTTGTTGCGGTCCTCCTGCGCGGCGACCAGGGTGTCCACGGAGATGTCGCGCTGGCGGAGCAGGGCGGCCGCCTGGACGAAGCGCAGCGGCAGGCCCTCGGACTCGAACCACAGGTCGACCGCCCAGGCCCGCTCGGTCTCGTCGAGCTGACGGCCCGCCAGGCGGCCGGCCAGCGCCAGGCAGGCGGACTTGGCGAGGCCGGCGACGGGGTGGTCCTCCAGCCGGAGGCCGGGCGTGAGCACCGGGCTGCCGGGCGGCACGGTGACGAGGAAAGCGCAGTCCGGGGCGGCGTCGAGGAGCTCGGCGAGTTCCTCGTCGTCGACGTCCAGGTCGTCGATCACGACGACGGCGCCGACCTGGGAGAGCAGGGAGGCCAGGGCGCGGCGGTCGGGCCGGTAGCCGGGGGCGTGGTGGGTCGCGGCGAAGAGGTCCTGCAGCAGGTCGGCGCCGGTGCGGTGGTGGCCGCTGAGCCGGACGACGCCGTCCGGGGCGATCCCGGCCGCGGCGTCGGCGACGGCGGCGAGCAGGGTGCTGCGTCCGGAGCCGGCCTGGCCGACGAGGCGGACGGAGCGGCCCTCGGAGAGTGCCGCCAGGAGCCGGGCGATGTCGTCCTCGCGGTCCAGCAGCGGCAGGTCGGCGGCGGCGCTGCCCATGGCGAGCGGCCCGACGGCGGGGCTGGGGCCGAGTTCGGGCCGGTCCTGGCGGCGGTCGCGGATGCGGCGGGGCTCCGGGCGCCAGCCGTCCGGGCAGGGGCGGGCCTCGGAGCCGTCCGGTCCGCCGATCGCCAGCAGCAGGTCTCCGGAGACGACCTCGCCGGTGCGGGGGCGTACGCCTTCCTGCCCGAAATCACCGGTCGGCTGTCCCACGTTCGTGCTCCGCCCATGGTCGGCCGCCGGGCTGCTGCCGGACGGCGTCGGACCGGCCGCGCGCCGGGTCCGAACCCGTGCGGCCGTGCTTGTGAGCGCAGACTTTTCCACACTCGCCGCGCGCAGCACAGACCGGTACCCCCAAGTAACGTTTCGGGTGGTCCTACAGGGGGTGCCGGGGCTTTCGGGGCGGGGCGCAGGGATCAGGCGGTCGGCAGGATCAGCGGCCCGGTGGGGAGGCTCCCGAGGGCGGGCATCGAGGTGCCGTAGGCGTCGGGGACGGTGCCCTCGACGGCGAGGATGCGGTGCAGCCGGGTGGCGACCAGCAGACGCTGGAGCTGGGCGGGGACGTGCCGCAGGACGAGGCGGCGGCCGATCCGGCCGGCCCGCCGGTGGGTGCCCATGATGACGCCGAGACCGGTGGCGTCCCAGAACTCCAGCCGGCCGAGGTCGAGCACGAGGTCGCCCTGGCCGCCGTCGACGGCGGCGTGCAGGACGGCACGGGCGTCGGCGGCGCTGCGCACGTCGAGCCGGCCCTCGATGGCCAGGCCGTTGTGGTCGCCGGTGATGCGCACGCTCTCCTCCTCCGCTCGTCGTTCGGGTTGTTCCGGGGCCCGGGCCGGCCGGGCGTACGTGACGCCGCGCACCGGGGGCCGCGCCGGTCTCCCCCTCGTCTGACGGTCAACCAACTCCGCAGGTTTCTCCCCTTCGGCGGAGTGCGAGGCAACTTCACCCGTCCGAGGGAATATACGCAGGAACTCCCCATACCTACGCTCGATTACCGCCCAAATCACCCGTCTGCGGCAGCATCGTGAGCAAACTCACCCGCGCGGGTGCGCCGTTGTGAGGGCCGGGTCACACGGGGGGCGTCACGCACCCCACCGCGGCGACCCGGCCCGCGCATCAGCCCTCGTACGGGTAGAAACCGCGGCCGCTCTTGCGGCCGAGATCGCCGGCGGTGACCATGCGGGCCATGACCTCCGGAGCGGCGAACTTCTCGTCCTGGGTCTCGGCGTAGATGTTGCGGGCCGCGTTCACCAGGATGTCGACGCCCGTCAGGTCCGCCGTCTGCAGCGGGCCCATCGGGTGGCCGAATCCGAGCCGGCAGGCGGTGTCGATGTCCTCGGCGGAGGCCACGCCGGACTCGTACAGCCGGGCGGCCTCGACGACCAGGGCGGTGATCAGGCGGGTGGTGATGAAACCGGCGACGTCGCGGTTGACGACCACGACCTCCTTGCCGACGCCCTCGGCGTAGGCGCGGGCCGCGGCCAGCGTCCCGTCGCTGGTCTTGTAGCCGCGGACCAGCTCGACCAGGCGCATCAGCGGCACCGGCGAGAAGAAGTGGACGCCGACGACGCTCTCCGGACGGGAGGTCGCGGCGGCGATCCGGGTGATCGGGATGGCCGAGGTGTTGGTGGCGAGGACGGCGCCGTCCTTGGCGATCTTGTCGAGCTCGCGGAACACGCCCTCCTTGACGTCCAGCCGCTCGAAGACCGCCTCGACGACGATGTCGGCCTCGCCGGCCGCCCCCAGGTCGGTGGTGGTGGTGATCCGGCCGAGCGCCGCCTCCGCCTCCTCCGCGGTCATCCGGCCCTTGCCCACGAACTTCTCGTACGAGGCCCGGATGCCGTCGAGGCCGCGCTGCAGTGCGGCCTCGGTGACGTCCCGCAGCACCACCGGGTGCCCGGCCTGCGCCGAGACCTGGGCGATGCCTGCGCCCATCAGACCCGCGCCGATCACGGCGATCCGCTGGGTGGGTGCGTTGCTCATGGCAGGGTCTCCCGAGTGCTGGTGGGCGCCGGTCGCCGGTCGGGGCCGGGAGGCGCTGGGCGTGGCACGGTCAGGGCGGGGTCCCTCCCCCGGAGCCGCGCCGCTCACGGCCCGTGACTCTAATGCCCCCGGGCGCCGAACGGTGAGAATGTGGAGTGTGATCTGTACCCGACGGCGGAGGGGTTTGGCGCGATGACCGCGGTGCACCCTTTGCTGGCCCTCCTGATCGGCCTGGGGCTGACCGGGGTGCTGGTGCTGCTGCTGCGCTGGACGTACGGCCGCGGGCGCTCCCTGGTGGCCAGGCGGCCGCGCGCCGGCAACCCGGACGAGTACGGGCTGCTGGTGAGCGTCGCCTCGCCGACCGACCCGGACGACGCCCTGCGGATGTCCGCGCTGCTCACCGCCGAGGGGGTGCGGCACACCCTGGTGGAGACCAGCGCGGGCCCGCGGCTCATGGTGTGGCCGGACGACTCCGCGAAGGCCCGGCAGGCCCTCGACCGGCGCTGACGGACCGTCACCGCACCCCTGGGCCACCGCCGGGCCCGGCGCCCTCCCGGGGACCGTCGACGGGCAGGATCCCCAGCTCCTGGGCCAGCACGGCGGCCTGCACCCGGCTGCGCAGGGCCAGCTTGGCCAGGATCCGGCTGACGTGCGTCTTGGTGGTGCCCTCGGCCGTGCCCAGCCGCTCGGCGATCTGGGCGTTGGACAGCCCGGCACCGAGGCAGGCCAGCACCTCGCGCTCGCGGCCGGTCAGCTCGGCGACGGCGGCCCGGGCCTCCGCCGCACCCTGGCGGCCGGGCCGTGCGAAGGCCGAGATCAACCGGCGGGTCACCGAGGGCGCCAGCATGCCGTCGCCGCGGGCGACCGTGCGGATGCCCTCGACCAGGCCGTCCGCGTCGACGTCCTTGAGCAGGAAGCCCGACGCACCCGCCCGCAGCGCACCGTAGACGTAGTCGTCGAGGTCGAAGGTGGTCAGCACCAGCACCTGCGCGGCGTCCGCCGCGACGACCTGCCGGGTCGCCTCCACGCCGTCCAGCCGGGGCATCTGAATGTCCATCAGCACCACGTCGGGGCGCAGCTCCAGTGCCAGCCGCACGGCCTCCTCGCCGTCCGCGGCCTCGCCGACCACCTCGATCCCCGGCTCCGACCGCAGGATCATCACCAGCGCGGCCCGCACCGCGGCCTGGTCCTCCGCGACCAGCACCCTGACGGTCATCCGTCCGCCCCCTTCGTCTCGCGCGGCAGCACCGCCCGCACCCGCCACCGGCCGTCCTGCGGCCCCGCCTCGAAGTCGCCGCCCAGCAGCTCGGCGCGCTCCCCCATCCCGACCAGCCCCGCCCCGGCGCCGTGCAGCGCACGGCCGGGGCCGGCGTCCTCACGGTAGGGGCTGTCCACGGCGACCACCACGTCGGCGGGCCGGTACTCCACCCGCAGCCGGACGGTGCCGGGGGCGGCGTGCTTGACCGCGTTGGTCAGCGACTCCTGGACGATCCGGTACGCGGCCAGCTCCAGCGGCGCCGGCAGCTCGCCCGGCTCCCCGGACGACGCCGCCTCGAAGGCGAGGCCCGCCTCCTGCCCGGCCGCCCTGGCCCGGTCCAGCAGTGCGTCCAGGGCGGCGAGCCGCGGTGCGGCGTACGACTCCTCGCCGCTCTCGCCCACCGCGAGCGGGCCCGCGGGGGCACCCCGCCGCAGCAGGCCGATCATGCGGCGCATCTCGGCCAGCCCCTGGACGCTGTTCTCCCGGACGACGGCCAGGGCGGCGACCACCGGGTCGTCCGCCGGGCGGTCCTGGCGGCGGGCGACGGACTGCGCGCCCGTGGCGTGGATGGCGATCGCCGACAGGTGGTTGGCGATCACGTCGTGCAGCTCGCGGGCCATCCGGGCGCGCTCGGCGGAGACCGCGGCCCGGCGGTCCATCTCGGCGAGCAGGGCGGTCTGCTCGGCGCGCAGCCGCTCCGCCTCGGCCCGGTCCTGGTGCCGTCGGAGCAGGTCGGCCGTCCACACCGGGGCGAGGAAGATCAGCCCGCAGAACCCGGCCACCAGCAGCGCGTTCGGCACCTCGGCGTACAGCGCGGTGAGCCCGGAGAGCACCAGGGTGGTGGCGCCGCCGGTCAGGTGCAGCACCTTCGCCATCCGCGGCGGGCCGTAGAGCACCGCCGCGTACAGCAGGTCGGTGTACATCACCAGCGTCGCCAGCACCGAGCCGGCGACGAGGCCGGCCGCGAGGACGAGGCCGCCGAGCGTGGCCGTCCAGACCGGCCGGGTGCGCCGGAACAGCTCCAGCCCGGCCATCGCGAACAGCGGCAGCGCCGCCGCCCAGCGCGGCACGCTGTCGGTGCGGTCGTAGGCGCCGAACGCGATCAGCACCAGGCCGCCGAGCAGGCCGGCCAGGGCGATGAGCGCGTCGTGCCGGCGCGGAGTGAGGGTCACGGCACCATCCCACCATCCGCCGCAGGCACCCGGACCCACCTGTGGAAGGAACCTGCCGTACATCGAAGGGCAGAGGCGGGATCACCCCCGGCGACGACGCGCGGGCGCCGCGTGCGCGACAGGCTGGTCCGCATGGTTTCCCTGATCGTCGCCGGTGAGATCGGCTTCTGGGTGGTGCTGGCCGCCGCGCTCGCGGTCCGGTACGGGTTGCGGCTGCGCCGGACGGGCGCCGTCCTGCTGATGCTGCTGCCCGTGGTGGACCTGGTGATCCTCGCGGCGACCGTCGCGGACCTGCGCGGCGGCACCGTCGCGGACTGGACGCACGGGCTCGCCGCGAGTTACGTCGGCTTCTCGGTCGCCTACGGCCACCACCTGGTGCGGTGGGCCGACGGCCACGCCGCGCACCGGCTCGCCGGCGCACCGCGCCCGGCCGGGCCGCCGAAGTACGGCGCGGCGAAGGCCGCCCACGAGTGGCGGATGTTCGCCCGCACCCTGGCGGCCTCCGTGCTGACCGTCGCGCTGGTGGCCGCCGTGCAGTGGCTGGTCGGCGACGACGCCCGCACCCGTGGCCTGGACTCCTGGTACCCGCGGATGGCCCTGGTGGTCGGCATCAACCTGGTGATCGCCGGCAGCTACACCGTCTTCCCCAAGCGCGGGCCCGGGGCTGCGGCCGACCGCCGGCCGTGAGCGCCGGTGCCGCCGTGCGCTACCGGTTCTCGCCCGGCACCCAGAGGACGTCGCCGATCTCCTTGTTGGCCGTGCGGGCCAGGATGAAGAGCAGGTCCGACAGCCGGTTGAGGTACTTGGCGGTGAGCGGGTTGACGGTGTCGCCGTGCGTCTCGATCGCCGCCCAGGTCGACCGCTCGGCCCGCCGCACCACGGTGCAGGCCAGGTGCAGGTGGGCCGCGCCCGGGGTGCCGGCGGGCAGGATGAAGCTGCGGAGCTTCTCCAGCCCGCCGAGGTAGTGGTCGCAGTCGGCTTCCAGCCGGTCGATGTAGCCCTGCTCGACCCGCAGCGGCGGGTACTCGGGGTTCTCCACCACCGGGGTGGCGAGGTCGGCGCCGACGTCGAAGAGGTCGTTCTGGATCCGCGTCAGCACCGCGGACACGTCGGCCGGCAGCGCGCCGACCGCCAGGGCCACGCCGATCGCGGCGTTGGCCTCGTTGGTGTCGGCATACGCGATCAGCCGCGGGTCGGTCTTGGTGGTGCGGCTCATGTCGCCGAGGGCGGTCGTGCCGTCGTCACCGGTGCGGGTGTAGATGCGCGTCAGGTTCACCATGGCCGCAGCCTAGCGCCGACGCGGGGCGCGTGTTAGGGGGTGTTAACCAGCCCACACGGTCAGGCGACGTTGACCCTCTGCCCGGGCGGGGCCGCCTCCAGCCAGGCGAGGAAGCCGGTGAGCGCGTCCTCGCTCATGGCGAGCTCCAGCGGGGCGCCGTCGTGCAGGCACCGCAGCACCACCGAACCGGAGAGCAGGGCCAGTTCCTCCTGGCCCTCGGGATAGCGCCGGCCAAGGACCTCGATCTCGGTGCGCGGCAGGACGCGCCGCGGGCGCGGGGCGTACGAGAAGACCCGGAACCACTCGATGGAGTCGCCGCTGTACCGCCCGATACCGAAAACCCACCCCTTGCCGTCGGTCACGTGGACCGGGGCCGGGGTGGGTTGGCCGTTCTCGTCGAGGTCGGGCTGCGTCGAGGCGTCCGCAGGCATTTTGAGCCGGAGACTGCAGTCGAACGTCCCGCCTACTCGCTGGATGACTCGGCGGCGTACCGCGAACACCGTCAGTCCGATCACGGCGAAGGCGACGATCGCCGCGCACACCACAAGGGCGAGGACCATGCTCACCGACCTCCTCGCTCCTGCGTTCCCCGTGACGGCCGTGTCACCGGCCGCCCTGTCCTACCAACTGATACGACAGTCCCGGGGTCACGCTTCCGCGTCCCCGGGACCGTCGGTCGACCCCGCTGTCAGGGTCGGGTGCTCAGGCGTGGGCCTTGAGACCGCGCGCCGCCACCAGGCGGACCTCCGCACGGCGCTCGGCGTGCGCGTCGAGCTCCGACTGGGCGTTCTCCAGCGCGCGCTGGGCGCGGGCGATGTCGATCTCGTCCGCCAGCTCGGCCACCTCGGCGAGGATGGAGAGCTTGTTGTCGGCGAAGGAGATGAAACCACCGTGCACCGCGGCGAGGACCGTCCCGCCGTCGGTGGTGCGGATGGTGACCGGACCGCTCTCCAGCACGCTCAGCACCGGGGTGTGACCGGGCATGATGCCGGTGTCACCGGAGGCCGTACGGGCGACGACGATGGTGGCCGCACCGGACCACACCTTGCGGTCGGCTGCGACCAGCTCGACGTGCAGCTCAGCCAACGTGGGCTCCTAGGCTCTTGAAACCGTCGATTACTCGATGGTTTCGGTAAGAATAACGGGCCCGCACCCCTGTCATGAAACCAGGGACACGGAGATGACCGGGATCACAGCCGCTGTGTGCCGTGAGGGGTGGCCCCCGGGAGACGGGGACCACCCCTCACAGTCACTCGGCCATCACGTCGGCCTGATTACTTCTTCGCCAGCTCGGCAGCGTTCTTCTCGAGGTCCTCGATGCCACCGCACATGAAGAAGGCCTGCTCCGGGACGGAGTCGTACTTGCCGTCCGCGATCGCGTTGAAGGCCTCGATGGTCTCCGACAGCGGCACGGTCGAGCCGTCGACGCCGGTGAACTGCTTCGCCACGTAGGTGTTCTGCGAGAGGAAGCGCTCGATGCGGCGGGCGCGGTGGACGGTGATCTTGTCCTCCTCGCTCAGCTCGTCGATACCGAGGATCGCGATGATGTCCTGGAGGTCCTTGTACTTCTGCAGGATGCCCTTGACGCGGATGGCCGTGTCGTAGTGGTCCTGCGCGATGTAGCGCGGGTCCAGGATGCGGGACGTCGAGTCCAGCGGGTCGACCGCCGGGTAGATGCCCTTCTCCGAGATCGGGCGCGACAGAACGGTGGTCGCGTCCAGGTGGGCGAAGGTGGTCGCCGGCGCCGGGTCGGTCAGGTCGTCCGCGGGGACGTAGATCGCCTGCATCGAGGTGATCGAGTGACCGCGGGTCGAGGTGATGCGCTCCTGCAGGAGGCCCATCTCGTCGGCCAGGTTCGGCTGGTAGCCCACCGCGGAGGGCATGCGGCCGAGCAGGGTCGACACCTCGGAACCGGCCTGGGTGAACCGGAAGATGTTGTCGATGAAGAGGAGCACGTCCTGCTTCTCGACGTCGCGGAAGTACTCCGCCATGGTCAGGGCGGACAGCGCGACGCGCAGGCGGGTGCCCGGCGGCTCGTCCATCTGGCCGAAGACCAGCGCGGTCTTGTCCAGAACGCCCGAGTCCACCATCTCGTGGATCAGGTCGTTGCCCTCACGGGTGCGCTCGCCGACACCGGCGAACACCGACACACCACCGAAGTTCTCGGCGACGCGGTAGATCATCTCCTGGATCAGAACGGTCTTGCCGACACCGGCACCACCGAACAGACCGATCTTGCCACCCGTGACGTACGGGGTGAGCAGGTCGATGACCTTGATGCCGGTCTCGAACATCTCGGTCTTCGACTCGAGGTCCTTGAAGTCCGGAGCCTTGCGGTGGATCGGCCAGCGGGTCGTGACCGCAGCCTCGAACTCCGCCTTGTCGGTGTTCAGCACCTCACCGAGGGCGTTGAACACCTTGCCCTTGGTGATCTGGCCGACCGGCACGGAGATGGCCGCACCGGTGTCGGACACCTCCGCACCGCGGACCAGACCGTCGGTCGGCTGCATCGAGATGCCGCGGACCAGGCCGTCGCCGAGGTGCTGGGCGACCTCGAGGGTCAGGGTCTTCTTGCCCGTGCCGTCGGGGTTCTCCACCTCGACGTGCAGGGCGTTGAACATGTCCGGAATCGCGTCGACGGGGAACTCCACGTCGACGACCGGGCCGATGACCCGCGCGACGCGGCCCGTCGCCGTGGTCGGCTCAACAGTGGTGGTCATACTCATTCGCTCCCGCGGCTAGCGTCGGCGAGGGCGTTGGCGCCGCCGACGATCTCGCTGATTTCCTGGGTGATCTCGGCCTGTCGGGCCGAGTTGGCAAGCCGCGTGAGCGACTTGATGAGCTCGCCGGCGTTGTCGGTCGCGCTCTTCATCGCGCGCCGGCGGGCGGCGTGCTCGGAGGCGGCCGACTGCAGCAGCGCGTTGTAGATCCGGCTCTCGACGTACCGCGGCAGCAGCGCGTCCAGAACGCCCTCCGCCGACGGCTCGAAGTCGTACAGCGGGAAGATCTCGTTCTTGGCCTTGGACTCGTCGCTGAGCTCGACCTCGTCCAGCTTCAGCGGCAGCAGTCGGGCGTCGACCGCCGTCTGCGTCAGCATCGACTCGAACTTCGTCGAGACCAGGTGGAGCTCGTCCACGCCGCCGGTCTCCGCGATGAACGCCTCGATGAGGTCGCTCGCCACGGTCTTGGCGTCGCCGTAGGTCGGCTTGTCGGAGAAGCCCGTCCACGACCCCGCAACCTCGAGGTTACGGAAGTTGTAGTACGAGACGCCCTTGCGACCGATGATGTAGGTCACCACGTCCTTGCCCTCGTCGCGGAGCTTCGCGCTGAGCGCGACGGCCTGCTTGATGGCGTTGGTCGAGTAGCCGCCGGCCAGGCCGCGGTCCGCCGTGATCAGCAGGACGGCGGCCTTGGTGGCCTGCGGGTTCTCGGTGGTGAGCGGGTGCTTGGCGTTGGACCGGGTGGCCACCGCCGTCACCGCCCGGGTGAGCTCATCGGCGTACGGAGTGGAGGCGGCCACCGCGCGCTGCGCCTTGACGATGCGCGACGCGGAGATCATCTCCATCGCCTTGGTGATCTTCTTCGTCGCGGTGACAGAGCGGATCCGGCGCTTGTAGACCCGAAGCTGTGCTCCCATTGGGTCGTTACGTCCTTTCCCTCGTTACCGGACTCAGGCCTGCTCGGACAGGAGCTTGCCGTCAGCCGTGGTGTAGCCCTGCTTGAAGCCCTCGATCGCGCTGGTCAGCGCGTCGACGGTGCCGTCCTCGAGCTTCTGGGTCTCGACGATGCCGGCGAGGATGCCCTTGTGCTCGAGGCGCAGGTGGTCGAGGAACTCGCGCTCGAAGCGGCGGATCTCGGCGACCGGGACGTCGTCCAGCTTGCCGGTGGTGCCGGCCCAGATGGAGACGACCTGCTCCTCGACCGGGAACGGCTGGTACTGGCCCTGCTTCAGCAGCTCGACCATGCGCGCACCGCGCTCCAGCTGGGCCTTGGAGGCCGGGTCCAGGTCGGAACCGAAGGCGGCGAACGCCTCCAGCTCGCGGTACTGGGCCAGGTCCAGGCGCAGGCGGCCGGCGACCGACTTCATGGCCTTGATCTGGGCGGAGCCACCGACGCGGGAGACCGAGATGCCGACGTTCACGGCCGGGCGGATGCCGGCGTTGAACAGGTCGGACTCCAGGAAGCACTGGCCGTCGGTGATGGAGATGACGTTGGTCGGGATGTACGCCGAGACGTCGTTGGCCTTGGTCTCGATGATCGGCAGACCGGTCATCGAGCCGGCGCCCAGCTCGTCGGAGAGCTTCGCGCAGCGCTCCAGCAGGCGGGAGTGCAGGTAGAAGACGTCACCCGGGTAGGCCTCGCGGCCCGGCGGACGGCGCAGCAGCAGGGAGACGGAGCGGTAGGCCTCGGCCTGCTTCGACAGGTCGTCGAAGATGATCAGGACGTGCTTGCCGTCGTACATCCACTCCTGGCCGATGGCGGAGCCGGTGTACGGGGCGAGGTACTTGAAGCCCGCCGGGTCGGAGGCGGGAGCGGCCACGATGGTGGTGTACTCCAGCGCGCCGGCCTCCTCCAGGGCGCCGCGAACGGACGCGATGGTGGAGCCCTTCTGGCCCACGGCGACGTAGATGCAGCGGACCTGCTTCTTCGGGTCGCCGGAGCGCCAGTTGTCGCGCTGGTTGATGATCGTGTCGATCGCGACCGCGGTCTTGCCGGTCTGGCGGTCGCCGATGATCAGCTGGCGCTGGCCGCGGCCGATCGGGGTCATCGCGTCGATGGCCTTGATGCCGGTCTGCATCGGCTCGTGGACCGACTTGCGGACCATGACGCCGGGGGCCTGCAGCTCCAGGGCGCGGCGGCCGGTGGAGGCGATCTCGCCCAGGCCGTCGATCGGGTTGCCCAGCGGGTCCACGACGCGGCCGAGGTAGCCCTCGCCGACCGGGACGGAGAGGACCTCGCCGGTGCGCTGCACCGTCTGGCCCTCCTCGATGCCCGAGAACTCACCGAGGATGACGACACCGATCTCGCGGGTGTCGAGGTTCAGCGCGAGGCCGAGGGTGCCGTCCTCGAACTTCAGCAGCTCGTTGGCCATGACCGAGGGGAGACCCTCGACCTTGGCGATACCGTCCATGGCCTCGGTGACCGTGCCGACCTCTTCACGCGAGGCGGCGTCCGGCTGGTACGACTGGACAAAGTCGGCCAGCGCGTCCCGGATCTCCTCCGGACGGATCGTAAGCTCCGCCATCAGGCTTCCCTGCTCTCCTAGTTTGCGATCCTCGGCCCGCCATTGAGGGCCGCAAGTGCTCGACTCTCGGCCGGGTCGGGGTGAACCGGCCGTACGTTTTGCCGGTTCACTCGGTGTGAACCGACGCCCGACCGAGGGTCGGATGATGCTCTTCTTCGGTCAGCCTTCGAGGCCCTGGCGAGCGCCTTCGAGGCGGCTCACCACCGTGCCGTCGATGACCTCGTCGCCGATCTGCACCTTCACGCCGCCGACGACCTCGGGGTCGACGTCGATGTTCAGGTGGATCTGCTTGCCGTACAGGCCGGCCAGGGCGGCGGCGAGCCGCTCCTTCTGCCGGTCCGACAGCGGCACGGCGCTGGTGACCAGGGCCACCACGCGGCCGCGACGGGCGGCAGCGAGCTTGGAGTAGGACTCGAGGCCCTGTTCCAGGCTACGGCCACGCGGGGCGGTGACCAGGGAGACGACCAGGCGGACGGTGCCCGCGTTGGCGCGGCCGCCGAGCAGCTTCTTGACCAGGGCCGCCTTGGCGGCGGCGTCGGCCTTGGGCTCGGTCAGCGCGGCGCGCAGCTCGTGCGAGCCCGCGACGACCCGGCCGAACCGGAACAGCTCGTCCTCGACGTCGTCCAGGGCACCGGCCTTGTCGGCGGCGATGACCTCGGCGTACGCGGAGAGCTCCTCCACCGCGTCGACCAGGTCGCGCGCGCCGGACCAGCGGGACCGGACGAGGCCGGAGACCAGGTCGACCGTCTCACCGGAAACCTGGCCCGTCAGCAGCGTGCCGACGAACCCGGCCTTGTCCTGGCCCGACCGCGAGGGGTCGGTCAGCACGCGGCGCAGCGAGACCTCGCGGTCCAGCAGGGCCGTGACGGCGGTGAGCTCCTCGGCGAGCTTGGCCGCGTCCACCGAGGTGTTGTCGGTCAGGCTCTCGAGGTTCTCCCGGCCGGCGGCCAGGGCCTCGCGGCTGGCGCCGATCACTTGGCACCCGCCGAGGCGGCGGCCTTGGCCTCGAGCTCGTCGAGGAAGCGGTCGATCACACCGCTCTGCCGGGCGTGGTCCTCGAGGGACTCACCCACGATGCGGGACGCCAGCTGGGAGGCCAGCGAGCCCACGTCCTGGCGCAGGGCGGCAGTAGCCTGCTTCTTGTCAGCCTCGATCTGGGCGTGGCCGGCGGCGACGATGGACTCGCGCTGACGCTGGCCCTCCTCGCGCATCTCGGCGACCAGGGCAGCGCCCTGCTCACGGGCGTGCTCGGTGATCCGAGCGGCCTCGTGACGCGCCTCGGCGAGCTCGGCACGGTACTGCTCCAGCAGGACCTGGGCCTCTGCCTGAGCGGCCTCCGCGCGCTCCATGCCGCCCTCGATGGCATCCCGACGCTCCGACAGCACCTTCTCGATGCTGGGAAGGAGCTTCTTGCCGAGGAAGCCGAAGACGATGAAGAAGCAGAGCAGGCCGATGATGATCTCGGGCCATGCGGGGAGGAGCGGGTTCATCTGCTCCTCGGCCGCGATGTGAGCCGCGATGCTCATATCTGGACCTTCCTCGAATGGGTCTGCGGCAGGGGAATTACTTACCGGTGCCGTAGACGAACGGCATGACGATGCCGATGAGCGCCAGCGCCTCGGTCAGCGCGAAGCCGATGAACATGTTGGAACGGATGAGACCGGCGGCCTCGGGCTGGCGGGCCATGGCCTGGACGCCGTTACCGAAGATCAGACCGACACCGATGCCGGGGCCGATCGCAGCGAGACCGTAACCGACGGAAGCGATGGAACCGACGACCTCAGCGAGCTGTGCCATTTCAGCTTGTCCTTTGCGGGGATGTGAACCGGTGGTGGTTGGCCACCGGACGTTTCTGGGTGGGCAGCCAGGGGGCTGCGCGGCTCAGTGCGCCTCTTCGAGGGCACCGGCGATGTAGCTGCTGGCCAGCATCACGAAGATGTAGGCCTGCAGGAACTGCACCAGCAGCTCGAACGCGGTCAGACCGACGGCCACGATGAACGAGGTGGTGCCGTAGAGCGCGCCGATGCTCGGGCTGAGCAGGTACCAGGAGGCGACCGAGAACACGACGATCAGCAGGTGGCCGGCGAACATGTTCGCGAAGGCTCGGACCGCCAGCGTGAAGGGCCGCACGAAGATGTTCGAGATGAACTCGATCGGGACCAGGATGAACATGACCCAGCCGGGGATGCCCGAGGGCCAGCAGAGGTTCTTCAGACCGCCGACGAAGCCGTGCTTCTTGAAGGTCAGCGTCATGTAGGTGACCCACACGACCGCCGCGAGGCCCACCGGGTAGGCGATCCTCGACATCACCGGGAACTGGGCGAACGGGATGATGGACATGATGTTCATCACCCACACGAAGAAGAACATCGAGACCAGCATCGGGACGTACTTCTCGCCCTTTTTGCCGATCGTCTCCAGCACGATGCTTCGCTTGACGAAGTCGTACCCGATCTCACCGACCAGCTGGAGCTTCCCGGGGACCAGCTTCGGCTTGGCGAAGGAGGCCCAGAAGAACGCCACCACCAGCAGGGCGCAGATGATGGACAGAAGCATGGGCTTGGTGAAGTCGACGCTGCCGATGGAGAAGATCGGCTTGAAGTCGAACTCGTTCAGGCCCGGAGCCGGGAAGCCGCAACCGGAGAACAGGTGGCACCCGGCCTCAGAGGCGAGCTGGACGTCAGCACCCACCACAGACTCCTTCGTCATGACGCATGGTTACGGCAACCTCGGTGTGTCGGCGCGGCCCTCGGCCACGGAGCGGCACTGGAACTTGTTGGATTTCTCGCGGACCCTGCGCGGCGCGTATCCCTGCCGCGGGATCTTCGAAGACTTCATGGAGTCGGGGGGCGATCCGTCCGATCATCGGAGCGATCTGGCCGCATCCCGTACTCCGCCGTCGGGACGGACGATAGCAGCCCGTCAGGAGGGCATAAACACCGCCCCCCGTGCGAGGGGGACAGCCCGCCCCCGTCACGGTTGACGCCCGGATTTCGGCTTGTCGTCGCGGGGTTCGGGCTCCACGTAGTAGATCTTGGCCTTCATCGCGCCGCGCACCTGGAAACCCGTCCAGATCAGGGCACAGCCCAGCAACGTGAAGCCGAACACCTTGGTGTCGAAGAGGGTGGTGTTCTTGAACACCGCCAGGACGACCGCGACCAGCAGGATCTGCGTCGTGTAGACGAGCAGCGCAGCTGCCATGAGGATCTGCGGGTTGTTCCTGGTGAGCCGGTCGAGCGCGACCTGGCCGAAGCTGAAGAACGCCATCACAAGGAGGACGGCGGCGAGAGCGCCGATCAGCCCCTTGGTCCCCACGACGAAGGTCGCAATGACGGCGGCGATCAGGCCGGCGACCGCAGTGGGGATTGCGGCGCCTCGGATGATCCGGGCGTCGTGGGACGGCATGTCGGCAGCTCCGGCGGCATGTCGGCAACGGGGGACTGGCATATGGGTGTGCGCGCGGCGGGGGGACGCCGCACCGGGAACCACAGCCGCAGGCCGGCCGCTCGACGGCGAGCCAGTCGAGGAGACCGACCGGGGGTGGAGAGCGCTCCGCCCGTCAGGTCTTTCGGCGTGTTCTCGGTACTCGTGAACGGTATCACAAACTATTTGATGAGAGCTTTACCATGAACGTGTGGTACCTGTCACACCGATGGCCGAAGGGTGCCGCCGTACGGGTGAGGGCTGTTGACGGCCGGTCAGACGCATCGGCGGGCGTGTCGCGGGCGCCCTCGGGGGGCGCCCCGGCCACCTCCGGGGCGCGCGCTCAGCCCTTCGCGCGGCTCCGCTGCCCGACCGCCGTGGCCCCGCTGCCGATCCGGCTCAGCAGTGCCTTGTCCTTGGCGGAGAGCTCGGCCATCGCGGGCGCCCCGTCGGGTGCCGCGGCCTCGTCCGCCGCACCGCCGAGTGCCTCCGCGGCGGCCTCCGGGCCGGTGGCCGGCGCCTCGGCCCGGGCCTTGCGGTAGCGGGGCGGCACGACGGCCTGCACGGCCCGCGGCGCGTGCGGGCGGAAGCGCGGCATCAGCAGCACGACCAGGCCGACCAGGCAGAGCCCGGCGAAGGCCAGCACCACGGTGCGGCCGGTGTTGGCGACCGAGAAGGCGACGGTGCCGAAGGCGATCAGCGCCGCCCAGAAGTACATGATCAGCACCGCGCGGCTGTGCGAGTGGCCGACCTGCAGCAGACGGTGGTGCAGGTGCTGCTTGTCGGCGGCGAACGGCGACTTGCCGGCCCAGGTGCGGCGGACGACGGCGAGCAGCAGGTCGGCCAGCGGCAGCGCGATGACGGTCAGCGGCAGCAGCAGCGGGATGTAGATCGGCACCAGGGCGTGGACGGTGGCGGTCTGCGAACCGGTGCGGGAGGTGATGTAGTCGAAGTCGACGCGGCCGGTGATCGAGATGGCGGCGACGGCCAGCATCAGGCCGAGCATCATCGAGCCGGAGTCGCCCATGAAGATCCGGGCGGGGTGCAGGTTGTGCGGCAGGAAGCCCAGGCACATGCCGATGAGGACGGCGCTGAACAGCGCGGCGGGGGCGGCGTCGTTCACCCCGTAGCCGATCCACAGGCGGTACGAGTACAGGAAGAACGCCATCGCGGCGATGCAGACCATGCCGGCCGCGAGGCCGTCCAGGCCGTCGATGAAGTTCACCGCGTTGACCATCACGACGACCAGCGTGACGGAGATGATCATGCCCTGGGTCGGGGTGACGGCGACCGTGCCGACGCCGGGCACCGGGAGCGAGATGACCGTCACGCCCTGCCAGACCATCACGCCGGCGGCGATCATCTGACCGCCCAGCTTCACCAGGGCGTCCACGCCCCACTTGTCGTCCAGCACCCCGAGGACGAACATGATCCCCGCGCCGGAGAGCAGCGCCCGGACGTCCGCGCTCTGGATGAACAGCCGTCCGATGTTGGTCAGTTGGGAGGCGACCAGCAGGCCGGCGCAGAGCCCGCCGAACATCGCGATGCCGCCGAGCCGCGGGGTGGGCTCGCGGTGCACGTCGCGCGCGCGGACGGCCGGCATCGCACCGGCGGCGATCGCGAACTTCCGCACCGGGCTGACCAGCAGGTACGTCACCGCGGCGGTGACGAAGAGCACCAGCAGATACTCACGCACCACTGGCCTCCTGCATCACGGTCCGACGGATGAGTACGGAGCGTACTCCCGGGATGGTTCGGGGTTCGAGGTGCGTCGCCACGGTCACACCTTATTGAGTCGGACGAGCAGGACGCGCACCGCGGTTCTCCCCGGACGCCGCGGAGGCCGCCCGGGAGCCCCGGACGGCCCCTCCGCACGGCCTCCACGGCCCGCTGCGGCCGCCTCAGCGGCGGCCGGAGAACGCCCGTGCGAGTTCGCGCACACGCGCGGAGATCCGGGCCTGCGGGCCGCCGCGCAACAGCTCCCCGATCAGGGTGCCGACCTCGGCGAGCTCGGCCGGCCCCATGCCCTGGGCGGCGGCCGCGCCGGTGCCCAGCCGGATCCCGGAGGCCTCGGCGGCGGGCGCGGGGTCGAAGGGCAGCGCGCACTTGCCGAGCATCAGCCCGGCCGCGGCGCAGCGCCGCTCGGCGTCGACGCCGCTCAGGCCGAGCGGGCTGACGTCGGCGGTGACCAGGTGGGTGTCGGTGCCGCCGGTCATCGGCCGCACGCCCTGCTCGGCGAGCGCGCCCGCGAGGGCCCGGGCGCCGTCCACGGCCCGGCGGGCGTACGCGGCGAAGTCCTCGCCGGCGGCCTCGGCGAGGGCCACGGCCTTGCCGGCCACCTCGTTCATCGCGGCGCCGCCCTGGGTGAACGGGAAGACCGCGCGGTCGACCCGGTCGGCGAGCTCCACGGTGGACAGCAGCAGGCCGCCGCGGGGACCGCGGAGCAGCTTGTGGGTGGCGGCGACGGTGACGTCCGCGTACGGCACCGGGGAGGGCGCCAGGCCCGCCGCGACCAGCCCGGTGGTCTGGGCGGCGGAGGCGATCAGGTAGGCGTCGACCTCGTCGGCCACGGCGCGGAAGGCGGCCCAGTCGACGTGCCGGGGGTAGGAGATGCCGCCGGCGATGATCGCCTTCGGGCGGTGCCGGTGGGCGAGCTCGCGGACCTGTTCCGGGTCGATCAGACCGTTGTCCTCGCGGACGCCGTAGCCGACGAAGTCGAACCAGCGGCCGGAGAAGTTGGCGCGGGATCCGCAGCTGAGGTGGCCGCCGTGCTCCAGCGACATCGCGAGCACCGTGTCGCCCGGCCGCAGCAGCGCCGCGTACGCCGCGAGCATCGCCGAAGTCGCCGACCGGGGCTGGACGTTGGCGTGCGGGGCGGCGAACAGCTGGCGGGCCCGGTCGACCGCCAGCAGTTCGGCGGTGTCGGCCAGCGCGCAGCCGGTGTGGTGGCGCCGGCCCGGGTAGCCCTCGGCGTACTTGTCGATCAGCGGACCGCCGAGCGCGGCCAGCACGGCCGGGCTGGTGATGTTCTCGCCGGCCAGCAGTTGCAGGCTCTCCGCCCGTCGCTCGGCCTCCGCGGCGAGCAGGTCGGCCAGCAGCGGGTCGGCGCGGCGGAGCGCCTCCGCGGGCTCCCAGCGCGCCCCGGCGGCGGGAGCGTCGGTCTCGGTCGGGCCGTGCACGGTGGGGGTGACGGACATGGCGCAGCTCCCGGAAGCGGCGGGCGGGTCCCTCCAGCGTAGGTCGGGGCCGCCCCCGGGGCCGCCCGTGCGCGGCCGCGTTGCGCCGTCGGGGCGGGTGCGGCGCCCGCCGCCGCGGACGGCCCGTCGGCCGGTGTCGACGCCCGCGCACGCTCCGGGCACACGGCGTGCACGGTTTCTCCACCCGATCCCCCGCAATCCCCCGCGCCGTGCGGGCGGGCGGCACCCCGGGGCGGGTGGGGGCGCCCGGAGGGCCTGCCGGGCGCCGTCGCTCAGGCCTGCCCGCGCACTCCCGTCAGGGCGGTGACGACCGGGTCGAGGGCGTCGAATATCTCCTCGCCGCAGTTGCGGAACATACCGATCGGCGCGCCGTACGGGTCGTCGACCTCGTCGGACTCGGGCGAGGCCGCCAGCAGCCAGCCGCGGAGCGCCGCGGCCGCCCGCACCAGGGCGCGGGCCCGTTCCGGCAGCTGGTCGCCGCCGCGGGGCTCGGGCAGGGTCACGGGGTCGATCCGCCGCACCAGGCGGGTGAACTCCTTGAGGGTGAAGGTGCGCAGGCCGGCCGCGTGGCCCATGGATATCACCTGGGCGCGGTGGTCGAGCGTGGCCGTGAGCACCAGGTCGGCGTCGATGACGTGCTCGTCCAGCAGCTCGCGGCCGGCGAAGCCCGCGCTGTCCACGCCGTACTCGCCGAGCACGGTGGCGGCGTGCGCCTCCATCGGGGCGCCCTCGTGGCCCCACGTCCCGGCGCTCTCGACCACGAAGCGGTGCGAGGCGGCGCCGAGCCGGGCGGCCAGCTCGTGGCGGGTGAGCCGCTCGGCGATCGGCGAGCGGCACACGTTCCCGGTGCAGACGAAGAGGATACGGAAGGTGTCGACCGATCGCGGCGCGGCCGCCCGGTACGGGGCGGCCGCGAACCTGGCCGGGCCGGGGCCCGCGGCGTACAGGGACGCAGCGGTCAACTGCCGGCCTCCAGGTCCGGGACGACCTCCCTCAGCTGCTCGACGCTGATCGCGCCCGCCCGCAGCACGACGGGGGTCTTGCCGGTGACGTCGACGATGGTGGAGGCCGTGGCGTGGTCCGCGCGGCCGCCGTCCAGGTAGACCGAGATGGCGTCGCCGAGCTGGCCCTGGGCCTCGTCGCAGGTCGCGGGCGAGGGTCCGCCCGTCTTGTTGGCGCTGGAGACGGCGAGCGGGCCGGTGGTGTTGAGCAGCTCCAGGGCGACGGGGTGCAGCGGCATCCGGACGGCGACGGTGCCGCGGGTGTCGCCGAGGTCCCAGCGCAGCGAGGGCTGGTGGCGGGCGACCAGGGTCAGCCCGCCCGGCCAGAAGGCGTCGACGAGCTCCCAGGCCTGCTCGGAGAAGTCGGTGACCAGGCCGTGCAGGGTGGTCGGCGAGCCGACGAGCACCGGGGAGGGCATGTTGCGGCCACGGCCCTTGGCGTCGAGCAGGGCGCCCACCGCCTCCGGCGAGAACGCGTCGGCGCCCACGCCGTACAGGGTGTCCGTCGGCAGCACGACGAGCTCGCCGCGGCGGATCGCCGAAGCGGCCTCGCGCAGCCCGGTGGCGCGGTCCCCGGTATCGGCACAGTCGTAGCGGCGGCTCATCGGTGCGGTCCCCTTCCGAAGTTCACGGCGAAGTCACGAAGTCACAGGGCGGCGCGGCGGGCGGTGGTGAAGCGCGGCCGGCCGTTGAGGTCGCGGTGGTCGGCGGCGTCCGTCCACCCGCCCTCCTCGTTGAAGATCCAGGGCACCTGGCCGCCCTGGGTGTCGGCGTGCTCGATGACCACCGCGCCGCCGGGGCGCAGCAGCCGGGCGGCGACCCGTTCGATGCCGCGGATGGTGTCGAGGCCGTCCTCGCCGGAGAACAGCGACATCTGCGGGTCGTGGTCACGGGCCTCGGGCGCGACGTACTCCCACTCGGTGAGCGGGATGTACGGCGGGTTGCTGATGACCAGGTCGAAGCGGCCGTCCCAGGAGCGGTCGTCCTCGAAGGCACGGGTGGCGTCGCCCTCGTGCAGGTGGACCCGGGCCCGGTCGGGGCTGGTCGCGACGTTGCGCCGGGTGTAGGCGAGCGCGCCCTCGTCCAGCTCGAAGGCGTGCACGGTGGAGCGGGGCAGTTCCTGAGCGAGGGCGAGGGCGATGGCGCCCGAGCCGGTGCAGAGGTCGACGACGAGCGGCTCGGCGACGTCCATGTCGCGGACGGCGTCTATGGCCCACTCGACGACCGTCTCGGTCTCCGGCCGGGGCACGAAGACGCCCGGGCCGACCTCCAGCTCCAGGTAGCGGAAGAAGGCGTGCCCGGTGATGTGCTGCAGCGGTTCACGGGCCTCGCGGCGGGAGACCGCCTCCCAGTACCGGGCGTCGAAGTCGCCGTCGGGCACGGTGTGCAGCTGGCTGCGCTTGACGCCGTGGACGTGCGCGGCGAGCTCCTCCGCGTCGAAGCGCGGCGACGGCACACCGGCCGCGGCCAACCGCTGGGTGGCCTGCGCCACCTCGGCGAGCAGCAGGTTCATCCGACCACACCTCTGACTTCTCGGGCGCCCGGCCCGGTTCTCAGTTCTCCTGGGCGGCGGCCAGCTTGGCTGCCGCGTCGGCGTCCACGCAGGACTGGATCACCGCGTTCAGGTCGCCGTCCAGCACCTGGTCCAGGTTGTAGGACTTGAAGCCGGTGCGGTGGTCGGAGATGCGGTTCTCCGGGAAGTTGTACGTCCGGATGCGCTCGGAGCGGTCGACGGTGCGGACCTGGCTGCGGCGGGCGTCGGAGGCCTCCCGCTCGGCCTCCTCCTGGGCCGCCGCCAGCAGGCGCGAGCGCAGGATGCGCATCGCCTGCTCCTTGTTCTGCAGCTGGCTCTTCTCGTTCTGGCAGGAGGCAACGATACCGGTCGGCAGGTGGGTGATCCGGACGGCCGAGTCGGTGGTGTTGACGGACTGGCCGCCGGGGCCGGACGAGCGGTAGACGTCGATCCGCAGGTCGTTCGCGTGGATCTCGACCTCGACCTCCTCGGCCTCCGGGGTGACGAGCACGCCGGCGGCGGAGGTGTGGATGCGGCCCTGCGACTCGGTGGCCGGGACGCGCTGCACGCGGTGCACGCCGCCCTCGTACTTCAGCCGGGCCCAGACGCCCTGGCCGGGCTCGGCGCCGCCCTTGGTCTTCACGGCGACGGAGACGTCCTTGTAGCCGCCGAGGTCGGACTCGTTGGAGTCGATGATCTCGGTCTTCCAGCCGACCCGCTCCGCGAAGCGCAGGTACATCCGGAGCAGGTCGCCGGCGAAGAGCGCCGACTCCTCGCCGCCCTCGCCCGCCTTGACCTCCAGGATGACGTCCTTGTCGTCATTGGGGTCGCGTGGGACGAGCAGCAGCCGCAGCTCCTCGGTCAGCTCCTCGCGGCGGGCCTCGGCGGCCTTCGCCTCGGCGAGGAACTCCGGGTCCTCGGCGGCGAGCTCGCGGGCCGCCTCGATGTCCTCGCCGGTCTGCTTCCAGGCGCGGTAGGTACGGGTGATCGGGGTCAGCTCCGCGTAGCGCTTGGCCAGCTTGCGGGCGTTCGCCTGGTCGGCGTGGACGGACGGATCGGCCAGCCTCGTCTCGAGGTCGGCGTGCTCGACGAGGAGCTCTTCGACTGCCTCGAACATGGGGTGGGCCTACTTCCGTGGGTACCGGTGGGGCGAGAGGGGTGGTCCGGCCGCCGAGCGGCGGCGCGGACCGGGGAGATGCGAACGGCGCCGGCCCGACGCCCCCGCGGATGCGCGGGGACGCCGAGACCGGCGCCGTGGAAGCGCTAGGCCTTGCCGCCGCTGAGCTTCTTGCCGAAGCGGGCCTCGAAGCGGGCCACGCGGCCACCGGTGTCCATGATCTTCTGCTTGCCGGTGTAGAACGGGTGGCACGCCGAGCAGACCTCGGCGCGGATCTCGCCGCTGGTCTCGGTCGAGCGGGTGGTGAACTCGTTACCGCAGGTGCAGGTCACCTTGGTCACGACGTACTCGGGGTGAACGTTGGCCTTCAAGGGTCTCTCCTAGGTTTCGGGAGGGCACCGGGTCGGCGGCAGGCAGCCGCGCGTGAACCGGGACCGACGGACCAGTGTGCCAGCACCGGCCGCCTCTTCCCAAACCGGGAGGCGGCCCGGACTATTCCCGGCCCGCCGCACCGACCGGACTGCGGGTCGCGCCGCCCGGGGTGCGGGTGGCGGTGCCCGTGGAGGGGCTGGGGGTGCTGTCGGCGGGGTTGGACGGCTGGATGCTCACCACCGACTGCGGGACGGCCCCGTCTGCCTGCAGGGCGGCCCACAGCTGGCCGGCCTGGGGGGTGCGCGGCACGACCCGGTTCGGGTCGCTGGGGGCGGACACCACCGGCAGCGTCACCATGGTCATCTGGTCCGGGCCGATGCCCTTGAGGGTGTTGGCGAGGCCGACCAGGGCGCTGACCGAGGCGAGCTCGGAGTCGGTGGTCATCGACTTGGTGAGCTTGTCGGCGATCGACCACAGGTGCGCCGGGTTGGAGGTGAGCCCGAGCGCGCCGATCTGCTTCATGATCGACTTCACCATCTGCTGCTGCAGCTCGATCCGGCCGAGGTCGCTGCCGTTGCCGACGCCGTGCCGGGTGCGGACGAAGGCCAGCGCCTGGGTGCCGCTGAGGTGGTGGTTGCCGGCCGCCAGGTGCAGTCCGCTGTCCTGGTCGGAGATGTCGACCGTGGTGGTGACGTCCACCCCGCCGATGGCGTCGATCAGGCCCGCGAACCCGGCGAAGTCCACCTCGACGAAGTGGTCCATCCGCATCCCGGTCAGCTGCTCGGTGGTCTTCACCGCGCAGGCCGGTCCGCCGACCTCGTACGCGGAGTTGAACATCGCGCTGCGCAGGGCCGGGGTGCTGGTGCCGTCCGGGGCGGTGCAGGCCGGCCGGGCGACCAGGGTGTCGCGCGGGATGCTGATCACCGAGGCGGTGGTGTGCTCGCGGTTGACGTGGACGACCATCGCGGTGTCCGAGCGTGCGGTGTCGCCGACCGCTCCGCCGGCCAGCGAGTGGTTGGCGCCCGCCCGGGAGTCCGAGCCGAGCAGCAGGATGTTGAAGGCGCCGCCCACCGAGGCGGGCGGACGGCCGGGGCCGAGCTGGGTGTCGATGTCGACGCTGCGGATGTTGCCGTTGAGCTTCCAGTACGCGTAGCCGGCCGCACCCGCACCCACCAGCAGCAGCCCGATCGCGGTGAACACCGCGATGCGCAGCACCTTGCGGCGTCTGCTCCGGGGCTCTCGCTGATCGGACATCCCCTCCCCTTTCTGCTCGAACGGGGTTTTTCGAGCATAAGGGAATCCCGTCTCCGCCGATCGGCGGGGACGGGAGGGCCGCCCCGGGGCACGACGGCGCCGGGTGCACGCAAAGGGCGAGGCCCCCACCGCGGGTGCGGTGCGGGGCCTCGCCCTGCGGAACGAGCCGGGTCAGTCGCCGGAACCGGGGGTGGTCTTGGCGATCTGCATCAGGAACTCGGCGTTGCTCTTGGTCTGCTTCATCTTGTCCAGGAGCAGCTCGATGGCCTGCTGCGAGTCGAGCGCGTGCAGCACCCGGCGGAGCTTCCAGACGATCGCCAGCTCCTCGTTGCCGAGCAGGATCTCCTCCTTGCGGGTGGAGGACGCGTCGACGTCCACCGCGGGGAAGATCCGCTTGTCGGAGAGCTTGCGGTCGAGCTTGAGCTCCATGTTGCCGGTGCCCTTGAACTCCTCGAAGACCACCTCGTCGGCGCGGGAGCCGGTCTCCACCAGGGCGGTGGCGAGGATGGTCAGCGAGCCGCCGTTCTCGATGTTGCGCGCGGCACCGAAGAACTTCTTCGGCGGGTAGAGCGCGGTCGAGTCGACACCACCGGACAGGATGCGGCCGGAGGCCGGCGCCGCCAGGTTGTAGGCGCGGCCGAGGCGGGTGATCGAGTCGAGCAGGATCACCACGTCGTGGCCCAGCTCCACCAGGCGCTTGGCCCGCTCGATGGCGAGCTCGGCGACGGTGGTGTGGTCCTCGGCCGGACGGTCGAAGGTCGAGGAGATGACCTCGCCCTTCACCGACCGCTGCATGTCGGTGACCTCTTCCGGACGCTCGTCGACGAGGACGACCATCAGGTGGCACTCGGGGTTGTTGTGGGTGATCGCGTTGGCGATCGCCTGCATGATCATCGTCTTGCCGGTCTTCGGCGGGGCGACGATCAGACCGCGCTGGCCCTTGCCGATCGGCGACACGAGGTCGATGATCCGGGTCGTCAGCACACCCGGGTCGGTCTCCAGGCGCAGCCGCTCCTGCGGGTACAGCGGGGTCAGCTTGCCGAACTCGGGGCGGTTGCGGGCACCGTCCGGGTCCATGCCGTTGACCGAGTCGAGGCGGACCATCGCGTTGAACTTCTCGCGGCGCTCGCCGTCGCGGGGCTGGCGCACCGCACCGGTGATGGCGTCGCCCTTGCGCAGGCCGTGCTTGCGCACCTGGGCGAGCGAGACGTAGACGTCGTTCTGCCCCGGCAGGTAGCCGGAGGTACGGACGAACGCGTAGTTGTCGAGGATGTCGAGGATGCCCGCGACCGGGATGAGGACGTCGTCCTCGCCGATCTGCGGCTCGGGGGTGCCGCCCTCGAAGCCCTCGCGGCGGCCGCGGCCACGGCGGTCGCGGTAGCGGCCGCGACGACCCCGGCGGCCGTCGCCGAACTCGTCGTCGTCGTAGCCGCCGGCCTGCTGCCCGGCGGGCTGGCCCTGGCGGCCGGCCTGGCTGTCCTGCTGGGTGCCGGCCTGCTGCTGGCCCTGGCCGGGCTGGCGCTCGGCCCGGTCGCGGTCGCGGCGGTTGCGGCGGTCGCGGCGGGACTCGCGGCCCTCGGCGTCCTGGCCCTCGGCGGCGGCCTCGGTGCGCTCGCCGCCCTCGCGGCGGTCGCGCCGGTCACGGCGGTCGCGGCGCTCGGTGCGGGTCTCGCCCTCGGCGGGGCGCTGCTCGGCGGTGCGGGTCTCGGCCTTGGCCTCGGCGACCACGGTGCCGGCCTGCTCGGCGGCGGCCGCGGCGGCGGCCGGGCCGGCGGCCGAGGTGGCACGGCGGCGGGTGCGCTCGGTACGGGCCGGCGCGGCCTCGGCGGCGGCCTGGACGGGGATCTCGATCTGGGCCTGCGGCTGCTCCGCGGGGGCGGCGGCAGCGGCGGCGGTGGCACGGGTGCGGCGGGCCGGCTTCTCCTCGGCGGCCGGGGCGGCGGGCGCCTCCTCGGCGGGGGCGGCGGCAGCGGCCTTGGCGGTGGTGCGCTTGGCGGCCGGAGCGGGCGCGGCGCCGCCGGCGAGCAGCGGGTCGCCGCCGCTCTTCTCCTTGATGGCCTCGATGAGCTGGCTCTTGCGCATCCGTCCGGTACCGCTGATACCGAGGCCCGTGGCGAGCTTCTGCAGCTCGGCGAGGACCAGGCCGTCGAGGCCTGCGGCGGCGCTGCGACGGCGCCTGGCCGGGGCCGCGGGGGCGGCGGCTGCGTCCGACGCATCTGCGTCCGGGCGCGCGCCCATCAGATCGGTGGTGTCGCTCACTAAGGGTCCTTCCCTGGAGCGGACGTCGGCCTGTCTGGCTCGGCGACCGGTTGTGCTGTCCTGACCAACGCCGAATCACGCTGGTCCGAGGCGGTCGTCCCCCCGAAAGGACCAGCCGATCGGGTGGACGCTGCGAAAGTGCGGTGCACTGTGGTGCGAAGTGGCGCGGTGGGCCGGTTCTCGTGCCGGCCTCGCTGCCTGTTTGGTTCCCGGGCCCCCGTCGCGTGGCGGTACCTCGGGCTCCGCCCGCCCGTGCCTCAGTGCGGAGGCCGCGGGTGGGAGTCAGGTGCCGTCACGGCTTCGGGATGCGCCTCAGTCGCGCAGGCAGGCTGCGTACGCGCTGTGGTGGGCTCCCGGAAAATCGTGGTCCCGTCCTTCCGGACCCTGCAGGTGCGGACGGTGCCAACCTGAAGGGGCGGGATCGGGACGCGGCGCACCGAACCCCGGAGGATGTCTGGTGCAGCAATGAGGTTAACACTACCGACCCCCTGACACATTCCCCAGCCCTGTTGTTGTCAATCGTTTCCGTTCCCGCGGGTGTGGCCGCGTTCGGTGTCGGCTCAGACGTCGAGCGGCAGCACGCACGCACCGGCACGGTCCAACTCCAGCCGGTGGGCGGCGAACCCGGGCCCGGCGAGGCCGAGCACCTTCTCCGCCGAGGCCTCGTCGGTGAGTGCCAGCACGGTCGGGCCCGCTCCGGAGATCACGGCCGGGACGCCGTGCGCGCGCAGGGCGGCCACCAGGGCGGCGCTGTCGGGCATCGCCGAGGCGCGGTAGTCCTGGTGGAGGCGGTCCTCGGTGGCGGTGAGCAGCAGCTCGGGACGGCGGGTGAGGGCCTCGACCAGCAGCGCGGCACGGCCGGCGTTGACGGCGGCGTCGGCCAGCGGGACGGTCTTGGGCAGCAGGCCGCGGGCGGTCTCGGTGAGCACCTCGGTGGCGGGCACGAAGACCACCGGGACGACCTGGTCGGACGGGTCGAGCACGATGGTGCGGGCGCCGTCCTCGGCCGTCCAGGCGACGGTGAAGTTGCCGCGCAGGCAGGCGGCCACGTTGTCGGGGTGGCCCTCCAGCTCGGAGGCGAGGGCGAGCAGCGCGTCGTCGTCGAGCGCGTGCGCGCCGCCGATGGTGACGGCGCGGGCGGCGACGATGCCGGCGCAGATGGCGGCGGAGGACGAGCCGAGGCCGCGGCCGTGCGGTATGCGGTTGGCGCAGACCACCTCCAGGCCGCGGGGCTGGCCGCCGAGGCGGTCGAAGGCGGCCCGCATGGCGCGGACGACCAGGTGGCGCTCGTCGCGCGGCAGGCTGTCGCTGCCCTCGCCGGCGATGTCGACCGAGAGGCCGGAGTCGGCGACGCGGACGACCAGGTCGTCGTAGAGACCCAGGGCGAGTCCGAAGGCGTCGAAGCCGGGGCCGAGGTTGGCGCTGGTCGCGGGGACCCGGACCCGGACGGCGGCGGCACGGAACGCAGGACCGGCCATGCGGTGGACTCTCCTGGGGAGTGAGGGCTGCCCGACGGGGGTGGGGCCAGCGGTGGTACGGCGGCGGGGGACCCGCATTGCAGGGACACCCGGCGGGTGCGGGAATGTGCGCACCTATGCGCGTCCCGACGGAACCAGCCTATCGAAGACAGGTTCCACAGCGGTACACCCTGCTCGGCACCGATCTGCCGTGTTGCCGTTTGTGGCCGGATTCGATGCGGAAATGGGTCGGGAAATCGGCGCGGAATCAACACGTACGTGTCATCGCGGGACGGCCGCGGGCCGACCCCCGAAAGGGTCGGCCCGGGGCACGCGGTGCGGCTGAACCGCCGTCAGTCGAGCAGTCCGAGGCGGAGCGCGGCGGCCTCGGCGTCGACCGGGACGATCTCCGGGCGCTGCGGGGCGCCGGCCACCGCCCAGTCCGGGTCCTTGAGGCCGTTGCCGGTGACGGTGCAGACGATCCGCTGGCCGGGGTCGACCAGGCCGGCCTCGGCCTTGGCCAGCAGGCCGGCCACGCCGGAGGCCGAGGAGGGCTCCACGAAGACGCCCTCCTTGGAGGCCAAGAGCCGGTAGGCGGACAGGATCTGACGGTCGGTCACCTTGTCGATGAGGCCGCCGGAGTCGTCGCGCGCGGCGATCGCGTACTCCCACGAGGCCGGGTTGCCGATCCGGATCGCGGTGGCGATGGTCTGCGGCGAGCGGACGGGGGCGCCGTCGACGATCGGGGCCGAACCCGCCGCCTGGAAGCCCCACATGCGCGGGGTGCGGGTGGCCAGGCCGTCCGCGGCGTACTCCCGGTACCCCTTCCAGTACGCGGTGATGTTGCCCGCGTTGCCGACCGGCAGGACGTGGATGTCCGGGGCGTCGCCGAGCATGTCGACGATCTCGAAGGCGGCGGTCTTCTGGCCCTCGATGCGCACCGGGTTCACCGAATTCACCAGCGCCACCGGGTACTTCTCGGACAGCTCGCGGGCAAGCGTGAGGCAGTCGTCGAAGTTGCCGTCCACCTGCAGGATCTGGGCGCCGTGGATGATGGCCTGGCCCATCTTGCCGAGGGCGATCTTGCCCTGCGGCACGAGCACCGCCGGCACCATCCCGGCCCGCACCGCGTAGGCGGCGGCGGAGGCCGAGGTGTTGCCGGTGGAGGCGCAGATGACGGCCTGGGCGCCGTCCTCCTTCGCCTTGGAGATGGCCATCGTCATGCCGCGGTCCTTGAAGGACCCGGTGGGGTTGGCGCCCTCGACCTTGAGGTACACCTCGCAGCCGGTGCGCTCGGAGAGCACCCGGGCGGGGACGAGGGGCGTGCCGCCCTCCAGCAGGGTCACCACGGGCGTGGCCGCGGTGACCGGCAGCCGGTCGCGGTACTCCTCGATCAGGCCGCGCCACTGGTGGGTGCGGGCGCCGCTCACTCTGCTCTCGGCGATGGCGTTCATGTCGATTACTCCCCTTCGACCCGCATGATGCTGGCCACGTCGCGCACGCTGTCCAGCGCGCGGAGCTTGTCGACCGTCGCCGACAGCGCGGCGTCGGTGGCGCGGTGGGTGACCACGACGAGCGAGGCGTCGCCGTCGCGGCCCTGCTGGCGCACGGTGTCGATGGAGACCCCGTGCTCGGCGAAGACGGACGCGACCTGGGCGAGCACGCCCGCGCGGTCGTCGACGTCCAGGCTGACGTGGTAGCGGGTGACGACCTCGTCCATCGGCTTGGCCGGCAGCTTGGTGTACACCGAGTCGCCCGGACCGGTGGCGCCGGCCAGCTTGTTGCGGCAGACGGCGACCAGGTCGCCGAGGACGGCGGAGGCGGTCGGCGAGCCGCCGGCACCCGGGCCGTAGAACATCAGCCGGCCGGCCGCCTCGGACTCCACGAACACCGCGTTGTACGCCTCGCGGACGGAGGCCAGCGGGTGCGTCAGCGGGATCATCGCGGGGTGGACCCGGGCGGTCACCGACTCGCCGTCCGCGGCACGCTCGCAGATCGCCAGCAGCTTGACCACGCAGCCCATCTGCTTCGCCGAGGCGATGTCCGCGGCGGTCACCTCGGTGATGCCCTCGCGGTAGACCTCGGCGGCGGTCACCCGGGTGTGGAAGGCGATGCCGGCCAGGATCGCGGCCTTGGCGGCGGCGTCGAAGCCCTCGACGTCGGCGGTCGGGTCCGCCTCCGCGTAGCCCAGCGCGGTGGCCTCCTCCAGCGCCTCGGAGTACCCGGCGCCGGTGGTGTCCATCTTGTCGAGGATGAAGTTGGTGGTGCCGTTGACGATGCCCAGCACCCGGTTGACCTTGTCGCCGGCCAGCGACTCGCGCAGCGGGCGGATCAGCGGGATCGCACCGGCCACCGCGGCCTCGTAGTACAGGTCGACACCGGCCGCGGCGGCCTTCTCGTGCAGTTCGGCGCCGTCCTGGGCGAGCAGCGCCTTGTTGGCGGAGACCACCGAGGCGCCGTTGGCGAACGCCGAGAGGATGTGCTGTTTGGACGGCTCGATGCCGCCGACCACCTCGACCACCACGTCGATGTCGCCGCGGTTGACCAGGGCCTCCGCGTCGGTGGTGATCAGGTGCTCGGGCACCCCGGGGCGCGGGCGGCCGGCCCGGCGCACGGCGATCCCGGCGAGTTCGACCGGAGCGCCGATCCGCGCGGCGAGGTCGTCGGCCGTCGTCGTCATGATGCGCGCCACCTCGGAGCCCACCACACCACAGCCCAGCAACGCCACCTTCAGCGGGCGCGTACGCATCATCCGACTCCGCTCTGCATTCTCGGTCTCCGCCGGGCAATTCCCCGTGCCCGACGGTATTCGGTCTCTACCAGTCTCCGGGACTTTCCGCACGGATCTACGGCCGGTCCATGATCTGAGACAAGGATTTCGTCAGCCGATATCCAGACGCAGGAGATCCTCCTCCGTCTCGCGCCTGACGATCACCCGGGCCGCACCGTCCTGGACGGCGACCACGGGAGGCTTGAGGGCGTGGTTGTAATTGCTGGCCATCGACCGGCAGTACGCGCCGGTGGCCGGCACCGCGATCAGGTCCCCGGCGGCCAGGTCGGCCGGCAGGAAGGCGTCGCGGACCACGATGTCGCCGGACTCGCAGTGCTTGCCCACCACGCGGACCAGCATCGGCTCGGCGTCGCTGGTGCGGGAGACCAGGGCGACGGAGTACTCGGCGTCGTACAGCGCGGTGCGGATGTTGTCTGACATGCCGCCGTCCACGCTGACGTAGGTGCGCAGGCCGTCCAGCGGCTTCACCGTGCCGACCTCGTACAGGGTGAAGGCGGTCGGGCCGACGATCGCGCGGCCCGGCTCCACCGAGAGCCGCGGTGCGGCCAGGTCGGCGGCGGAGCACTCGCGGCGGACGATCTCCGCCAGCGAGGCGGCGATCTCGGCGGGCTCCCGCGGGTCGTCCTCGCTGGTGTACGCGATGCCGAGGCCGCCGCCGAGGTCGATCTCCGGCAGCTCGATGCCGTGCTCGTCGCGGATCTGCGCCAGCAGGCCGACCACCCGGCGGGCCGCCACCTCGAAGCCCGCGGTGTCGAAGATCTGCGAGCCGATGTGCGAGTGGATGCCGCGCAGCTCCAGGGCCGCCGGGTGGGCGAGCACCCGGCGGACGGCCTCGGCCGCGGCGCCGCCGTTCAGCGACAGCCCGAACTTCTGGTCCTCGTGCGCGGTGGCAATGAACTCGTGGGTGTGCGCCTCGACGCCGACCGTGATCCGGATCAGCACCTTCTGGCGGACGCCCTGCCGCTCGGCGACCGCCGCCAGCCGCTCGATCTCCTCGTAGGAGTCGACGACGACGTGGCCGACCCCGGCCTTCACCGCCTGCTCCAGCTCGTGCACCGACTTGTTGTTGCCGTGCAGCGCCAGGCGCTCCCCCGGCATGCCGGCGGCCAGCGCCACGGCCAGTTCGCCGCCGCTGCACACGTCGAGGTTGAGGCCCTCCTCGTGCAGCCAGCGGACGACCGCCTTGGAGAGGAACGCCTTGCCGGCGTAATAGACGTCCGCGTCCGTGCCGAACGCGTCCCGCCAGGCGCGGGCCCGGGCCCGGAAGTCCGCCTCGTCCATCAGGTAGGCGGGGGTGCCGAACTCGGCCGCCAGCGCCTTCACGTCGAGGCCGCCGACGGTCACCACGCCGTTCCCGTCGCGGGTGACGGTCTTCGACCACACCTTCGGGTCGAGCGCGTTCAGGTCGCTCGGCGGGGCGAGGTAGTGGCCCTCGGGCAGCACGTCGCCGTGGCGGGGGCCTGCGGGGTGGGCGGAGCGGCTCATCTGTGGCTACTTCCTTGGCTTATGGCGAGGGGCGGCGCACGGTCTCCTTCGACCGTCCGCCGCCCCCGTCGTGCGCATGGGGGTCGTGCTTACATCCGCTCGGGGGCGGAGACGCCGAGCAGCGTCAGGCCGTTGGCGAGCACCGTTCGCGTCGCCTCGACCAGCCAGAGGCGCGCACGGTGCGTGTCCGTGAGCTCCTCGTCGCCCTTCGGCAGGAACATGCAGTTCTCGTACAGGCGGTGGTATTTGCCCGCGAGGTCCTCCAGGTAGCGCGCGACCCGGTGGGGCTCGCGCAGCTCGCCGGCCGTGGCGATGACGCGCGGGAACTCGCCCAGCGCGCCGAGCATGTCGTTCTCCCACTGGGTGGAGAGCAGCTCCGGCTTGAAGTCCTCGGCCGCACCCTTGTCGACGCCGAGCTCGGCGGCCTTGCGCGCGACGCCGCACATCCGGGTGTGCGCGTACTGCACGTAGAAGACCGGGTTCTCGTTCGACTGGCTGGTGACCAGGTCGATGTCGATGGTGATGGTGGAGTCGGTGGAGGAACGCGCCAGCATGTACCGCGCCGCGTCCACGCCGATCCAGTCGACGACGTCGTCGATGGTGATGATGTTGCCGGCGCGCTTGGAGAGGCGGACCTCCTGGCCGTCGCGCAGCATCTTCACGAACTGGCCGATGCGGACCTCGATGTTGCGGTCCATGTCGTCGCCGGCGCAGGCCGCGATGGCCTTGAGCCGGTTGACGTAGCCGTGGTGGTCGGCGCCGAGCATGTAGACGGAGACCTCGGAACCGCGGTCCCGCTTGCTCAGGTAGTAGGCGGCGTCGGCGGCGAAGTAGGTGGTCTCGCCGTCGGCCTTGATCAGGACGCGGTCCTTGTCGTCGCCGAAGTCCGTGGTGCGCAGCCAGATGGCGCCGTCCCGGTCGAAGACGTGGCCCTGCTCGCGCAGCCGGTCGATGGCCTGCTCGACGGCGCCCGAGTCGTGCAGCGACTTCTCCGAGAACCAGGTGTCGAAGTGCACCCCGAACTCTTCCATCGACCGCTTGATCTCGGCGACCATCAGCGTGAGGCCCTCGGCCCGGAAGACCCGGAGCTGCTCGTCCTCGGGCAGGTCGAGCACGCCCGGCACGCCGTCGGTGATCGCCTTGGCGATGTCGGCGATGTACTCGCCGACGTAGCCGTCCTCGGGGACGGGCTTGCCGTTGGCGACGGCCTGCAGCGACCGCGCGAACTTGGTGATCTGCACGCCGGCGTCGTTGAGGTAGTACTCGGTGGTGACGTCGGCACCGGTGGCGCGCAGCACGCGGGCCAGCGAGTCGCCGACGGCCGCCCAGCGGACGCCGCCGATGTGGATCGGGCCGGTCGGGTTGGCCGACACGAACTCCAGGTTGATCGTCAGGCCCTTGAGGGCCTCGTTCCGGCCGTACGCCTGGCCGGCCTCGACCACCGTGCGGGCCAGCAGGCCCTGGGTGGCGGCGTCGAGGGTGATGTTCAGGAAGCCCGGACCGGCGATGTCGACCTTCGCGACGCCGGTGGTCTCTCGCAGGCGGGCGGCCAGCAGGTCCGCGACGGCTCGCGGCGGCATGCCTGCCGGCTTCGCGAGCTGGAGGGCCACGTTGGTGGCGTAGTCACCGTGGTCCCTGTTCTTGGGCCGCTCGACCGTCACGTGCTCGGGCACGGCGACGGCCAGCTCGCCCGCCTCGACGGCGGCGCTCACTGCGGCCTGGACTGCCTGGGAAAGCTCTGCGGGTGTCACGACGCCAAGCGTAGGCGAGACGGGGTGTCCGTCCGCCACCCGGTTTACCCGTTGAGACGCGTTGCACCAGGGAGCGGGACCGTCAAGGGCGATCTGTTCGCCGAGAGCGGAATGCGGCGGAGGGCTCCGGGCGCTCGCCGCCGCCGCCGAAGGCGTATCCGGACGGGCCGCCCCCGCCGTCCCCCGCCGCCGGGTCCTGCCGCAGCAGCCGGCGCACCAGGGCGACCAGGTCCGCCGGGTCGAAGGGCTTCGCGAGGTAGCCGTCCACGCCCACCGACTCCCCGCGGTCGAGATCGGCCGGCGTGCAGGCGCTGACGATCGCGATGGGCAGCGCCCGGGTCTCGGCGGAGGCGCGCAGCCGGGCGGCGGTCTTCAGGCCGTCGAGCCGCGGCATCACCACGTCCAGCGTCACCACGTCGGGGCGCACCCGGCGGACGACCTCCAGGCACTCGGCGCCGTCGGCAGCGGTGACCACCTCGAAGCCCTCGAGCTCGAGGTTCACTCTGATCAGCTGGCGGATCACCTCGCTGTCGTCCACCACGAGGACCCGCCCGGACGTTCCCGGCACATCACCGAGGGTAGCCGCGCGCCCACCCCCGCGTCCGGCCTTTCCCCACTTCCGCCCTCCGGGCCGCGGCCGCGCCGCCCCGCGAAACCCGTGCACGGATCACCCGTCGGGCCTGGTAGTGTTCTCCACGTCGCAGCAAGCGACGGCCGAAAGGCCCCCGTAGCTCAGGGGATAGAGCACCGCCCTCCGGAGGCGGGTGCGTAGGTTCGAATCCTACCGGGGGCACTTCACCGCAGGTGTCACGAAGGGGCGGGGGCCCCCGGGCCCGGGTCCACTGGACCCGGGCCTTCGTCGTGTCCGCGGGCTTCGCGCCGGACGGCGGCCCCCGGGCTGAGTGTCCGTCAGCCGCTCGGGGAGACTGGGCCGCGCACTCTGGTTCGCACGGCGGAGGAGACGGCATGCGGTACGCGGACGGGCCCACGGCGCAGGGCGGGATCCTGGTCGGGGCGGCGCCCCCGCGGGTCTGGGAGCTGGTGACCGACATCGGGCTGCCCGCCCGGCTCAGCCCCGAACTGCACCGGGTCGAATGGCTCGGCGGCGCCGTCGCACCCGCGGTGGGTGCGCGCTTCGCGGGCTTCAACCGGCACCCCGTGGCGGGCGAATGGCGGACGGTCTCGCAGATCGTCGAGTTCGACGCCGAGCGGGTCTTCGGCTGGGCCGTCCTGGACGCGGACGGCCGGTTCGGCGATCCCGCGGACGACCTCGCGGACCGGATGGCCACCTGGCGCTTCGAGCTGTCGCCGCAGGCGGACGGCACCCTCGTCCGGCAGTCCGTGCGGATCGGGCCCGGCCGCTCCGGGGTCAGCCCGTGGATCGAGCGCATGCCGGAGCGGGAGGAGGAACTGGTCGCCCGCCGGCTCGACGAACTCCGCACCGGCATCGGGGCCACCCTCGCCGGGATCAAGGCGCTCGCCGAGCGCGGCCCGGAGGCCGACCGGCCCGGCGGTTGACGCGGCACCTGCGGGTGCGGGCCGCGGCGCGCGGTCAGGCCGGGCGGGTGCGGTGGGTGCGGTGCTTGACGAGGAGGGTGAGGGCGAGGACCTCGGCGGCGCCGCAGAGGACGGCGGCCCAGGCGGGGAGCAGCAGGACGCCGGGGACGAGCAGGACGGCCGTGAGGACGAGGCAGGGGACGTACCAGCCGAGGACGGACCGGGTCGGCTCGCCGTAGCGCAGGGCGATCGCCGCGTTGGTGGTGTAGAAGCCGAGCACGCCGCCGCAGAGCGCCCAGTCGGCGCCGGACGGCAGGTGGTGGGTGGGTTCCGCGACGGCGGTGCCGAGGGCGGCGGCGAGCAGGGTGATCGCGGCGACCAGGAAGTACGGCAGGTACATCACGGTGTCGCGGATGATCCGGTGCGCCCGGTCGGCCTGGGCGCGGCCGAGGCCGCGGGCCGCGACGGTCGTGCCCCAGACGAAGAAGACCGCCGCGAGCTCGGCGACCAGCAGGAAGGCGGCGAGGGCGGCGGCGCCGGAGGCGGCGGTGAGGTGGTCGGCGAAGGTCGCGACGACGGTGAAGACGCTCTCGCCGAGGACGATCACCACGAACAGGGTGATCCGCTCGACCAGGTGCTCGATCGACAGCTGGGCGTACAGCGCGGTGCCGTACTCGCTGCGGATCGCGAGCAGGGCGATCTCCAGGGCGATGGCGATCCCCCAGAGGGCGAACCGCCAGCCGTCCGGGAGCAGGGCGGAGACCGTCCACAGCGCGGCCGGGACGAGGCAGTAGGTCACCGGGCGCCAGAGCGGCAGTGCGGTCTCCCGGCGCAGGGCGGGACGCAGCCAGACCAGGAAGCAGACCACCCGCACCCAGGCGGCGCCGAGGGCGTAGAGCCAGGCGTGTCCGCCGAGGCCCTCGGGGGCGGCGGCGGCCATCACGCCGAGGCCGGGCATGGCGGCGATCAGCATGGGCTGGCTGAGCGCGCGGTCGATGTCCCGGCCGGAGATGTTGACGGTGGCCATCAGGTTGACCCAGGCCCACCAGGCCGGGAAGAAGAGCACCAGGAACCTGCCGAACTCGGCGCCGCCCGGGTCGCCGTGCAGGCCGCGGGCCAGGATCGCCACGGTCACCACGAAGACCAGGTCGAAGAAGAGCTCGAACCAGTCCGCCCGGCGCTCCTCGGGCCCGGCTGCGGCCGGCGCGCTGTCGGCGGCGGTCACGGTGTGCGGCACCTCCCGTTGTCCCGGTGCCGGGAGTGTACGGGGCAACCGGCGCACGCGAGCCGGAACGCGCCCCCGGCGCGCGTGAGGCAGGCGGGAATGCCCCGGATCAGCGGAGGACGTCACTCTCCGGGGTGATCTCGGCGGGCACGCCGATCTCGTAGACCAGCCGGCTGCGCTCGGCCGCGAGGACGATGTCGGCGGTCTCCACGGGCAGGCTTCCGGCCCAGTGGGTGCGCTCGATCGAGAGCACGGTGGAGCCCAGCGCCACGTCCAGCGGGCCGGACTCGGCCTCCAGCACCGGGCGGGCGGTGACGTCCTCGGTGACCCGGGTGACGGTCAGTCCGATCCGGGCCATCCGCTCGACCACACCGAGCCCGGCCAGCGGTCCGTACTCGGGCCGGGCGGCCGCGGTGCCGCCGGTCAGTGCGAGCGGCTCCCAGCTGGTGGAGAGCTGCGCGGGCCGGTCGGCGGCGAGGAAGACGTACTGGGTCTGCATGATCGGGTCGCCCTCGGCGATCCGCAGCCGCAGGGCGAGTGCGCCGGTGGCCCAGGTCTTCTGGGAGTCGTGCGTCCAGTGCGGGACGCCGCCGGGTCCGGGGTCGCGGGACGCCCCGGCGAAGGGGCTGCCGGCCGCGTCGTAGCGCCCGCGGGGGATCCGGGCGGGCGCCGGACGGCGGCGGACGTAGGTGCCGGAGCCGGGGCGGCCCTCGGTCAGGCCCTCGGCGTTGAGCACCCGGAGCGCCTGCCGGACGGGCTGTTCGGAGAGTCCGTGCTGGCGGCAGAGGTCGGCGATGCTGGGCATCCGCCCACCCGGCTGGTGCTCGCCGGAGAGGATCCGCGAGCGCAGCAGGTCGGCCAGTCGCAGATAGGCCGGTCGCCCCAACTCGCCCACGTCAACCCCCGTCTCACGGATCCTCGGATCAGCTTGACAACGCCGTACGCGAGCTTTCAAGCTCGCATTCGAGGTTGACGATGCGTGGTCGGCCGGTTGCGGAGTGTCCGTCGGAGGGGTGCAGCAGCATGATGTGGATCGCCCGGTTCCCCGGTGTGCCCGAGTCCGTGCGCGCGGCGCGGCGGATGGTCCGCGAGGCGCTCGGCCCGTCGGCCGGGGCCGAGGACGCGGCGCTGGTCGTGTCCGAGCTGGTGACCAACGCGGTCGTGCACAGCCGGTCCGGCGCGGGCGGCGTGCTGTGGGTGGAGGTCCGGCGCCGGCACGGGACGGTCCGGGTGTCGGTCACCGACGGCGGCACGGCGGACGGCCCCGCGCCGCACGGCCCGCTGCACCCGCTCCCGCACCGGCCGCCGGTCGACGCGGGCGACTTCGGCCGGGGGCTGCGGATCGTCGACGCGCTGGCGGCGCGCTGGGGGTCGGTCGGCGAGGCGGCCGACGGGCGGCGCACCGTCTGGGCCGAACTGGCACCCGCCCGGGGCGGGGGCCCGCCGGAGCGGACCGCCGGCCCCGCCGACCCCGCCGACCCTGCGGCCCCCGCCAGGCCGGCGGACGACGCCCCCGTACCGGAGGCGGAGCCGCCGTCCGTCCCGCCGCAGCGCTGCCGGCTGTGCGGCACGCCGCGGCCGCCGCGTCAGGGTGCCGCGGTGACGGCCTGGCGGTAGAGGGTGGTCATGGTGTGGTCGAAGTACGAGCTGTAGGAGGTGTCGTCGGTGTCGCCGCCCTCCTGGTAGCCGCCGATGACGCCGACGACCTCGCCGGTGCGGGTGCTGATCCAGGGCCCGCCGCTGGTGCCGCCGGGGTAGCCGGGGCAGTCGATGCGGCGCTGGGTGGTGGACTGCCGGGTGGTGGTGTCGGTGCACAGCAGCGGGGCCTCGGTGCGGGCCGGGTAGCCGTAGAGGCGGACCTGCGAGGTGAAGGTGTCGTCCAGCCCGAGGGCGTTGCCGCCGACGACGTCCTCGATCCGGTGGCCGTCGGAGGCCGGGGCGACCCGGAGGATCGCGTAGTCGGCGTCCTCGTCGCGGTCCTGCGTCCAGGCGTCGGGGGCGTAGATCGCGGCGACCTTCCAGCTGCCGTACGGGGTGCTGCCGTCGCGGTACGCGGGGACGAAGCTCAGGCCGTCGGTGCTGCCGACGCAGTGGGCCGCGGTGAGGACGAGGTCGCGGGTCGGGCTCTGCAGCACGCTGGCGGAGCAGAAGTGGTGGCCCGGCCCGACGGTGCCGCTGAACAGGGCGCCGACCCGGGCGGCCGACGGGTCGGCGGGGGCGGTGGCGGTGGTGCCGAGGACGGGGGCGGCGTCGAGGACGGCGGTGGCGGCGGGCGAGGCGGTGGCGGGCGAGCTGCCGAGGACGTGGGCGGCGGCGAGCAGTCCCGCCGTGGCGAGGGCCGCCGCCGGGGTGGCGAGCAGCGACCGGAGCCGGGGGCGGGACGTGCGGGGGCTGCTCATCGGCGAACTCCTCCTGGCCGGGGGTGTCGGCTCCACTCTGGGCCGCCGGGCTGTGAAGCGGGTGATCCGAAGGTGGGAAAGCGGTGAGAGATCCGTACACGATCCCGCCCCGGCCCCGGAGGAGTCCAGGGCCGGGGCGGCGTGTCGCCGGGCCGGGGAGGTGCGGTTCAGCGCGGTTCGGCGGCGGGGCGGGCGGTGGCCTGGGCCGGTTCGGCCGCGGTGCTCCCGGCCTCGCCGGGCGCCGGTTTGTGGTCGATCATCAGGAAGGCGATGACCGCGGCGACCAGCAGGATGCCCATGGCGACGGTGGTGGCGATCGCGTAGCCGTGCACCTGGCCCTGTTTGAGGACGAGCGGATCGGCCGCGTTGCGGGTGGCCAGCCAGGTCGCGGTGGCGCTGGCCGCGATGGTGTTGAGCAGCGCCACGCCGATCGAACCGCCGACCTGCTGGGCGCTGTTGATGATGGCCGAGGCCGCGCCGGTCTCGTTCGGCGCGACGCCGAGGGTGGCCAGGCTCAGCGAGGGCATGAAGACCAGGCCCATGCCGAAGCCGAGCAGCAGTTCGGCGGGCAGCACCATGGTCGCGTAGGGGCTGTCGACCTTCATCTGGGTCAGCCAGGCCATGCCGCCCGCGCCGAGCAGCAGGCCGGGGACGACGAGCGCCCGCGAGGGCACCCGGGTCATCAGGTTGGCCGCGATGCCGGTGGCGCTGATGACGATGGCCGCGGTCATCGGCAGGAAGGAGACGCCCGCCATGACCGGCGAGAAGCCCTTGACCACCTGCATGTAGTAGGTGAGGAAGAGGAACAGGCCGAACATGCCGATCACGGCGAGGCCGACGGCGATGGCGCCGCCGCCGCGGTTGCGGTCGGAGACGATGTGCAGCGGCAGCAGCGGGTGGTCGGTGCGGCGCTCGAAGAGGACGAAGACGAAGAGCAGCGCGACACCGACGCACAGCGAGGTCAGCACCAGCCAGTCGACCCAGCCGCGGGAGACGGCCTCGGAGGTGCCGAACACGATCAGCAGCAGGCCGCCGCAGCCGAGGAAGGCGCCGGGCAGGTCCAGCCTGACGCGGTGGCCCTTGGCGACGTGGTCGCGCTTCAGCAGGGCGTACGCGGCGAGGGCGGCGCCGATGGCGATCGGGATGTTGACGAACAGGCACCAGCGCCAGTTCAGGTACTCGGTGAGCAGGCCGCCCATGATCAGGCCGATCGCGGCGCCGCCGCCGGCGAGTGCGCCGAAGACGCCGAAGGCGGTGGCGCGTTCCTTCGCGTCGGTGAAGGTCGTGGAGAGCAGCGACAGCGCGGAGGGTGCGAGGAGCGCGCCGAAGGCGCCCTGCAGGGCACGCGCACCGAACAGCATCCAGGGTTCGGTGGCGAATCCGCCGATGGCGGAGGCCAGCGCGAAGCCCAGCAGGCCGATCAGGAAGGTGCGTTTGCGGCCGAAGAGGTCGCCGATCCGGCCGCCGAGGAGCAGCAGGCCGCCGAAGGCCAGGGTGTAGGCCGTGATGACCCACTGCCGGTTGCCGTCGGATATGCCCAGGTCCTTCTGGGCGGAGGGCAGGGCGATGTTCACGATCGTCGCGTCGAGGACGATCATCAGCTGGGCGATGGCGATGACTGCCAGGGCCCACCAGCGACGGGGGTCGACCGCCTGCTCGTCCTGTGCGTGCTGGAGGGACACCGTGGGCCGCCTTCCGGAGGGGATGGTGGGAAGGGCGCACGCAGCGCTCCTCCCAGGGAATCTCTCGGGATGGCGAGGGGCAAGGTTTTTTGTCAGTAAATGTCTGAATTAGGACTAAAGTCCTAAACATCTCACCGTCCTCCGGCCGACCCCCGGGCGCGGGGATCCGGCGGCGGCGGTCAGAGCGCGGACAGCTCCGCGACCAGGTCGTCGAGGCCGAGCGAGCCCTGCGACAGCGCGGCCATGTGCCAGGCCTTGAGGTCGAACTCCTCGCCGCGGGCCTCGGCGGCGGACCGGGCGGCGGCGCGACCGGTCAGCCAGGCGCGCTCGCCCAGCTTGTAGCCGATGGCCTGGCCGGGCATGCCGAGGTAGCGGACCAGCTCGCTGTCCAGGAACTCGGCGGACAGGCCGCAGTACTGGCCGAAGAACTCCCGGGCGTCGTCGGGCAGCATCGCCTCGCCCGGCTTGAACGGGGAGTCCGCCGGGAAGTCCAGGCCGGCGTGCATGCCGATGTCGACGATGACCCGCAGCACCCGCATCATCTGCGCGTTGAGGTAGCCGAGCCGGTGGCCGGGGTCGGTGAGGTAGCCGAGCTCGTCCATCAGGCGCTCCGCGTACAGCGCCCAGCCCTCCAGGTTGGCGCTGACGCTGCCGAGGGTGACCTGGTAGGTCGAGAGCCGGTCGGCGAGGTACGTCCACTGCGCGAGCTGCAGGTGGTGGCCGGGGACGCCCTCGTGGTACCAGGTCGAGACGAGGTCCCAGACCGGGAAGGACTCGCGGCCGAGGGTGGGCAGCCAGGTGCGGCCGGGACGGGAGAAGTCGAGCGAGGGCTGGGTGTAGTAGGGCGCTGCGGCACTGCCGACCGGGGCGAGCCGTGACTCGACCTTCAGCAGCGGCTCGGCGAGGTCGAAGTGGGTGCCCTGGAGGTCGGCGATGGCGCCGTCCATCAGGCCCTGCAGGTAGTCGCGGGCGTTCTCCTCGCCCTTGATCGCCGGGCCGTCGGTCTCCAGCCAGTGCATCGCCTCCATCGGGGTGGCACCGGGCAGCACCTTCTCGGCCTCGGCGCGCATCTGCGCGTCCAGGTCGTGGAACTGCTCCCAGGCCCAGGCGTACGCCTCGTCGAGGTCGAGGGCGGCGCCCGTCCAGTAGCGCACCCAGCGGGTGTAGCGCTCGCGGCCGACGGTGTCCGGGACGTCGGCGGCGGCCGGGCCGTAGACGTCGCGCAGCCAGTCGCGCAGGGCGGCGAGCGCGTCCGAGGCGGCGACGGCGGTGGCGGTCAGGCCCTCGCGCAGCGACTCGGGGGCGTCCTGCACGAACGCGCCGAACCAGCCGCCGGGGACCTCGCCCTCCAGCCACTCGCCGATCTGGCCGACCACCGTGGTGACCTGGCGGGGGCCGGAGAGCAGGCCGCGCTCGACGCCCTCGGCGAGGGTGGCGCGGTACTGGTCGAGCGCGGCCGGCACCCGGGCGAGACGGCGGCCGATCAGCTCCCACTCCTGCTCGGTGCCGGTCGGCATGAGGGTGAACACCTCGCGCACGTCGTGCACCGGCGAGCCGAGGTTGCGCACCGCGCGGTACTCCTCGCCCGCTTCGTGCAGGGCGAGTTCGGCGGTGAGGCGCTCGCGGAGCAGACGGGCGCAGCGCCGCTCCGCCTCGTCGTCGGCGGTGCCGGCGGCCTCGGCGGCGTCGAGTTCGGTGAGGGTGGAGCGGGCGAGGTCGGCGAGCGCCGCGCGTCCGGCCGGTGAGAGGTCGGTGATGCGGTCGTCGTCCGGGTTGAGGCCGAGGTACACCGCGGTCAGCGGGTCGAGGTCGGCGAGGGCGTGGACGTAGGCGTCGGCGATACGGCGCGGGGTGGGGCCGTCGACAGCGGGGGTGATCGGTTCTTGGACCATTCGGCCATCCTGTCGCAGCATTCGGCGATTTCAAGACCCTTTCGGTACGGGCTCGCACGATTGACGGAGGGTCCGGCCCGCCCGGGGTGGACGCCGCGGCGCAACGGGTCACCGGGTGTGCGCGGGCCTGCGCCGAGGGTGCCGGGGCACGGCCGCGGCCCCGGCGCGGTCCCGGTGCGGCCCCGGTGCGGCGAGGTGCGGAAACGGGCGGTGCGGGCGCTCCCCCGCGGCGGGCCGAAGCCCTAGGCTGGCGGCCATGGCAGCCAGACCAGCGAGTTCTCCCGCCGCTCCCGACGCTCCCGACGACGCGTCGACGGAGGAGCGGCCGCGCCGCGCCGCGTACCGCCGGCTGTCGGTCGAGCAGCGCCGGGAGCAGCTGATCGCGGTGGCGTTGGAGCTGTTCAGCTCGCGGCCGCCCGAGGAGGTCGGCCTGGACGACGTGGCGCAGGCCGCCGGCGCCTCCCGCCCCCTGGTCTACCGCTACTTCGCCGGCGGCAAGCAGCAGTTGTACGAGGCGGCGCTGCGCAGCGCCGCCGAGGAGCTGAGCCGCCGGTTCACGGTGCACGGCGGGGGTTCGCCGACCGAGCAGCTGTCGAGCGTGCTGGACGCGTACTTCGACTTCGTGGCCGAGCACGCGGCGGGCTACGGCGCGCTGCTGCGCGGCGGTTCGGTGGTGGAGACGGCGCGGACCTCGGCGATCGTCGACGAGGTGCGGCGGGTGGCGCTGAGGCGCACGCTGCGGCACCTGGGGGTGCGCTCGCCTGGGCCGCGGATGACCCTGCTGGTGCGGTCGTGGATCTCCGTGGTGGAGGCGTCGGCGCTCAGCTGGCTGGACGAGGGCCGACAGATCCCGAAGGAGTCGCTGCGGGACTGGCTGGTGGACGAGTTCGTCGCGATGAGCGCCGCGACGGCGGCGCACGACCGGCAGGCGGCCCGGATGCTGGCCGGGGTGCTGGCGCTGGAGCCTCCGGACGGGCCCGCGGCCGCGCTGGTGGCGCGGCTGCGGGCGCTCCTGCCGGCGCAGCCGGGCGCACCGGACCGGGGCAGGACCTGAGGGCGTCTCTTGAACGGCGTACGGACGGCCGGCCCCGGGGCGCGTGGGGGCACCTGAATCGATCTCCCGAGCGCCCCCGGAAACAACTCCTACGCACTGCCGAGGAGTTGGCGTTGGCGGCCGAGGTCGCCGACTTCGAGTTCGACGATGTCGCCGGGGCGCAGGAAGGACGCGCCGGGGTGGCCGAGGGTGACGCCGGCCGGGGTGCCGGTGACGACGACGTCGCCGGGCTCCAGCACCATGAAGCGGCTGAGGTAGCGGACGGTCTCCAGCACCGGGAAGATCATGTCGGCGGTGCTGCCGTCCTGCCGGAGGGCGCCGTTGACCCAGAGCCTGAGCGGGAGCCGCTGCGGGTCGCCGACCTCGTCGGCGGTGACCAGCCAGGGCCCGAGCGGGGTGAAGGTCTCGGCGGACTTGCCCTTGTCCCACTGGCCGCCGCGCTCGTGCTGGAAGGCGCGTTCGGTGACGTCGTTGGCGGTGGTGTAGCCCGCGACGACGGCCGCCGCCTCGGCGTCGCTCTCCAGGTAGCGGGCGGTGCGGCCGATCACCACGGCGAGTTCGGCCTCGTAGTCGGTCTTCTCGGCGCCGCGCGGGATGAGCACGGTGTCGTTGGGCCCGACCACGGTGTTGCTGGGCTTGAGGAAGACGACCGGTTCGGCGGGGATCGCGGCGCCGGCCTCGGCCGCGTGGTCGCGGTAGTTGAGGCCGATGCCGACCACCTTGCCGGGGCGGGCGACGGGGGCGCCGATCCGCAGGCCGTCGAGGTCGATCCGGGGCAGCGCGCCGGAGGCCGCCTCGGCGGCCAGTGCGGCGGTGGCCGCCCGGTCGAGGCCGGCGAGGAAGGCGCCGTCGATGTCGCGGGTGCGCCCGGAGAGGTCGTACGCGGTGCCGTCGGGGCCGAGGACCGCGGGACGCTCGGCGCCCGCGGGGCCGACTCGGAGGAGCTTCACTGGCCGTCACCACCTGGTTCGTCGCATGTCGACGGGAGCTCACACACCTCACCGCCCTATGCATCCGAGGTATATCAAGGGCCTTGACCTGCGAACCAGTGGGTGGCCTTCGGCGAATTCCTATCAATTCACACAATCGCGGGAGGGTCGGAATCGGGCGGCCGTACGGTTGACAAGCACCGCCCGGCCCACCGGTCAGGTCTCGCGCTCCGGCCGGTACTCCTCCTCCGGCACCCCGAAGGTCCAGGCGACGCCGGCCCGGGCGGTGCGGGTCGACGGCGGCACGCGCAGCCAGTAGGTGCGGAAGCTGCCGTCCGGCTCCGCGGTGGAGTTGACCACCTCGACCATCACCACCGGCTCGTCGTCCGGCAGGACGATCCGCCAGAGCACGCCGGTCTCGTCGCGGTGCAGCGGCTCGGCGCCGGACTCCGCGAGGTACCGGTCGTAGCCGTAGTGCTCCAGCATCACCCGGCGCAGCTCGGCGTTCTCCTCCGCGCGGATCCGCTCCGGGGTGAGGCCGCCGAGGCCGTCCAGGAAGTCCGCCGGTACCGGCATGCCGCGCCAGGCGTGCAGGGCGGTGCCGTCCGCCCAGGCGAGGGCCGGGCCGTCGGCGCGGTCGAGCCGGCCGGCCTCGTCCCGGTGCAGTTCGGTGGGCCGCTCGGCGATCAGCGCGACCTGCTCGTACGGCCACCACCAGCCGGTCTGCCGGGCGGCGTCGGCGAGCGGGGCGAGCGCCGGCCCGTCGAGTTCGCCGGCGGCGTCGAAGGCGGCCAGCCAGGGCGCGTCGTGCTGGCCGAGGACGGCGTCGAGCAGCGCGACCCGGACGGCCGCGCGGGCGGCCCGCGCCCGGCTGCGGACCTCGGTGTCATCGTCCGGACCGGCCTCCGGGGCGAGCCCGTCCAGGACGGCGCCGCGGATCCGACCGGCCAGGGCCTGGTTCTGCGTCCACAGTTCGCCGCCGGTGAGCGCCCACAGCTCGGCCCAGCCGGGGGCGCCGAGCCGGGTGTGCACCCGGGCGCGGGCCTGCTCCCAGGGATAGGTGCGGACCTCCTCGCGGACGCTGGCCGCGCCCTCGGCACGCAACGCGAGCGCGGCCCGGACGGCGGCGAGCGGGGAGTCGTACCAGCGCACCTCGTCGGGCTCGGGCCGGCCGGCCGCGCGGTACGCGGCGCGCACCGCCCGTTCGGCCGCGGCGCGGTCCGCCGAGGTGCGCTGGTACGACTCCCCGCTCGCCGCCGTCCGGGCCGCGCCCTCGGCACGCAACGCGAGCGCGGCCCGGA
>NZ_BAAALD010000053.1:0-56923 GCF_039528095.1 Kitasatospora arboriphila | reverse complement strand
ACCGGCCCGCCGGCGCCCGGCCGCCAGGACGGCGGCGACCGGTTCCGACCCGGGCCGCCGGGCCCAGGACGGCAGCACCGGAGCGGGCGGCGGGGGTGCGGCCACCGGCTGCGGCCGGACGGCGGGCCGGTGCGGCACGGCCGTCCACGGCAACTGCTCCAGCAGCACCGTCACCTGGTCGAAGGGCCGGCCCGGTCCGAGCGCGACCAGCGTCCGCGCGCTGGCCGGCGACAGCTCCAGCCGACGGGTGACCACCGTCCGGCCGCCGGCGGCGGGCATCCGCAGCGAGCTGTCCCGGTAGCGGTGGAACCGCCCGTCCACGTCCAGGACGAGCGCACAGCTGCTGCGCACCTCCGTACGGCGCGTCCGCACCGCCGCCCCGCCGCGGTCCCAGGCGGGCAGCCGGTCGACCACCCAGCCGTCCACCGCGGCGCCCTCGTCGTCCCGGAACGACAGCGGCGCGACACCCTGCGCCAGCAGCGTCCGGGCGGTGCCGCGGGCCAGCACCAGCAGCTCCTCGTACGCGTCCACCGGGCCCGGTCAGCCCTCGTCGCCGCAGCCGGGGCACGGCCGCCGCGGTACCTCGGTGGCCGCGCACCAGCCGCACGTCGCGGTCTCGCCCATCTCGCCGTCCCCTCCCGAAGCGGTGTCAGGTGCGCGAGCGTAGCCACGCACCGGGGCGGCGGAGGGCCGGCGTTCGGAACCGGCGCGGATCGACCGGATCCGACGGTTCCGGACCGCGAACGAGAGGTTCCTGCCCGGCCCGGGCCCCCGCCCTCAGCCCTTCTTCGCCCGGCTCGGCTGCACCCGCATCGGCTCGCCCGGCATCTTCGGATGGTCCGGCGGGTAGGGCAGGTCCACGGCGTCCTGCTGCGCGAACAGCTCCAGCAGCGGGTCCAGGGCGAACGCGAAGTCGTCCATCTCGGCGTGCAGGTCGCCGAGTTCGGCGAACCGCGCGGGCACCGTCCGCAGGTCGAAGTCCTGCGGGACGACGTCGTCGATCTCCTCCCAACGCAGCGGGGTGGAGGCGGTCGCCTCGGGCCGGGCCCGCAGCGAGTACGGCGAGGCGATCGTCCGGTCGCGGGCCATCTGGTTGTAGTCCACGAAGATCCGCTCGCCGCGCTCCTCCTTCCACCAGGCGGTGGTCACCCGTCCGGGCATCCGGCGCTCCAGCTCCCGGCCGAGCGCGATCACGGCGTGCCGGCAGTCGGTGAAGGTCCAGCGCGGCTCCACCGGCACGTAGACGTGCAGCCCGCGCCCGCCGGAGGTCTTCGGCCAGCCGCGCAGCCCCAGCTCCTCCAGCAGCGCGCGCAGCTCGTGCGCGGCGGTCACCGCGTCGTGGAAGTCGGTGCCCGGCTGCGGGTCGAGGTCGATCCGCAGCTCGTCCGGGTGCTCGGTGTCGGCACGGCGCACCGGCCAGGGGTGGAAGGTCAGGCAGCCGAGGTTGGCGGCCCACAGCACCGCGGCCGGCTCGTTCGGGCAGATCTCGTCGGCGCTGCGGCCGCTCGGGAAGGCGATCCGGGCGGTCGGCAGCCACTCCGGCAGGCCCTTGGGCGCCCGCTTCTGGTAGAAGAACTCGCCCTCGACGCCGTCCGGGAACCGCTGCAGCGTGGTCGGCCGGTTCCGCAGCCCGCGCAGCACGCCCGGCGCGACCGCCAGGTAGTACTCGGCGACGTCCCGCTTGGTGAAGCCGCGCGCCGGATAGTAGACCTTGTCGGGGTTGGAGAGCCGGACCGGCCGGCCGTCCACCTCCAGTTCAACCGCTGTCGAGGCCATGCCTCCCACGCTAGGCGGGCCCCCCGCATCCGGCGCGCGGGCCGTGCGACGTGCGGCGACGATCGGAGCATGGACCTTCCCGTGATGCCGCCCGTGCAGCCGATGCTCGCCAAGTCGGTGGCCGAGATCCCGCCCGGCATGCAGTACGAGGCCAAGTGGGACGGCTTCCGCGCGATCGTCTTCCGCGACGGCGACGAGGTCGAGATCGGCAGCCGCACCACCAAGACGCTCACCCGGTACTTCCCCGAACTGGTGGAGGCCTTCCGCCGCGAGCTGCCCGCCCGCTGCGTGGTCGACGGCGAGATCGTGATCGCCCGCGAGGGCCGGCTGCGCTTCGAGGAACTGCTGGAACGCATCCACCCGGCGGCCTCCCGGGTCCGCACCCTGGCCGAGCGCACCCCCGCCTCGTTCGTCGCCTTCGACCTGCTGGCGCTGGACGACACCGCCCTCGCCGACCGCCCGCTCGCCGAGCGCCGCAGCGCCCTGGAGTCCGCCCTGGCCGGCGCCTCCGCCCCCGTCCACCTGGCGCCCGCCGTGACCGACGTCGAACTCGCCCGGACGTGGTTCGCCCAGTACGAGGGCGCCGGACTCGACGGCGTGGTCGCCAAACCGCTGGACGGCCCGTACGCGGCCGGCGAGCGCACCCTGTTCAAGATCAAGCACCAGCGGACGGCCGACTGCGTCCTCGCCGGCTACCGCGAGCACAAGAGCGGACCGATCGTCGGCTCGCTGCTGCTCGGCCTCTACGACGGCGACGGGCAGTTGCAGCACGTCGGGGTCTGCGCCTCCTTCCCGATGGCCCGGCGCCACGAACTGGTCGAGGAGCTGGCCCCGCTGCGGCTCGACGACCTCACCGGCCACCCGTGGGCCGCCTGGGCCGACGAGAGCGCCCAGGCCGCCTCCCGGCTGCCCGGCGCCGTCAGCCGCTGGACGGGCACCAAGGACCTCTCCTGGGTGCCGCTGCGCCCCGACCGGGTCGTCGAGGTGGCGTACGACCACATGGAGAGCACCCGCTTCCGGCACACCACCCAGTTCCGCCGCTGGCGCCCCGACCGGGAGCCGGCCAGCTGCACCTACGAGCAGTTGGAGGAGCCGGTCTCCTACGACCTGTCGGACATCCTCCGCTGAACCCGGCCCGGCTCCGGGCCGCTCGCATCGCCAACTCCGCTGCCCGAGTGCCGCGTTGTGCATTGACACGGGCGCGGCGGCACGGACACCATGGACGCCGCCCGCTGCCTACCGACACCACCCCGGTCGGCCTCAATGGGAGCGCTCCCATGGCATCGCAGCAGGTCACGGGCGTTCCCCGAGGCTGCCCGCACCCGTCCCACCCCCACCCCCACCCCCACCCGCTGTTCCGCCCCCGCGCACCTGCCCCCGGCGCCGCCAGCCGCGTCCCTCCGCCGGGCCCACCCCGCCGTCCCGGAAGGACGCCCGTGCCCCACTCCGCCGCACCCCCACCCGGCCCGTCCACCCCCACGCCCGCACGTCCGGCCGCCCGCCGCCACCGGCAGGGCCCGGCCCGCCGCCCCGCCTGCGGGGCGGTTGCCGCCCTCGCCCTCGCCGCCGGCGCCCTGCTGCCGCTGCACGCCGCGCCCGCCCGCGCCGCCGCCCCGGCGTTCAACTACGGTGAGGCGCTGCAGAAGTCGCTGCTCTTCTACGAGGCCCAGCAGTCCGGCAAGCTGCCCGCCACCAACCGGGTGGGCTGGCGCGGCGACTCCGCCCTCGACGACGGCAAGGACGTCGGGCTCGACCTCACCGGCGGCTGGTACGACGCCGGCGACCACGTCAAGTTCGGCCTGCCGATGGCCGCTTCCACCACCATGCTGGCCTGGGGCGGCATCGCCGCGAAGCAGGGCTACACCGCCTCCGGCCAGATGCCGTACCTCAAGAACAACCTGCGCTTCGTCGACGACTACCTGCTCAAGGCGCACGCCGCCCCGAACGTGCTCTACGGCCAGGTCGGCAACGGCTCGGCCGACCACGCCTGGTGGGGCCCGGCCGAGGTGCTGCCGATGGCCCGGCCCGCGTACCGGATCGACGCCACCTGCCCCGGCTCCGACCTCGCCGGCGAGACCGCCGCCGCCCTCGCCTCCTCCTCGATCGTCTTCGCCGACAGCGACCCGGCGTACGCCGCCACCCTGGTCACCCACGCCAAGCAGCTGTACTCCTTCGCCGACACCTACCGCGGCAAGTACAGCGACTGCATCAAGGACGCCCAGGGCTACTACAACTCCTGGAGCGGCTACAACGACGAACTGGTCTGGGGCGCGATCTGGCTGTACAAGGCCACCGGCGACAGCAGCTACCTCGCCAAGGCCGAGACCTACTACGCCAACCTCTCCACCGAGCCGCAGACCAGCACCAAGTCCTACCGCTGGACGATCGCCTGGGACGACAAGTCCTACGGCGCGTACGTGCTGCTCGCCCAACTCACCGGCAAGCAGCAGTACATCGACGACGCCAACCGCTGGCTGGACTGGTGGACGGTCGGCGTCAACGGCAGCCAGGTGAAGTACTCGCCCGGCGGCGAGGCCGTGCTCGACTCCTGGGGATCGCTGCGCTACGCCGCCAACACCTCGTTCGCCGCCCTGGTCCACTCCGACTGGCTCACCGGCGACGCCACCCGCAAGGCCCGCTACCACGACTTCGCCGTCCGCCAGATCGACTACGCGCTCGGCGACAACCCCCGCAAGTCCAGCTACCTCATCGGCTTCGGCACCAACCCGCCGAAGAACCCGCACCACCGCACCGCCCACGGCTCCTGGACGGACCAGCTCACCAACCCGGTCAACAGCCGGCACACCCTGATCGGCGCCCTGGTCGGCGGACCGAGCTCGCCCGACGACTCCTACACCGACGACCGCTCCAACTACGTCAACAACGAGGTCGCCACCGACTACAACGCCGCCTTCACCGGCGCCCTCGCCCGGCTCTACGGCGAGTACGGCGGCAGCCCGCTCGCGGCCTTCCCGCCCACGGAGACCCCGGACGGGCCGGAGACGACCGTCCAGGCCTCGGTGAACGCCTCCGGCACCGACTTCACCGAGATCAAGGCCTACCTCGTCAACACCTCCGCCTGGCCCGCCCGCGCGCTGAAGAACGCCTCGCTGCGCTACTGGTTCACCCTGGAGCCGGGGGTGAGCCCGAGTCAGATCACCCTCACCACCAACTACAACCAGTGCGGGGCGATCAGCGGCCCGACCCCGTACTCCGGCTCCACCTACTACGTCACCGTCGACTGCTCGAACACCGTGATCGCGCCGGCCGGGCAGTCCGCGTACCGCAAGGAGATCCAGTTCCGGATCGCCTCCTCCGGTGCCTGGGACCCGACCAACGACTGGTCCTACCAGGGCATTTCGCCGGTGCCCGGCTCGACGCCGGTGAACGCGCCGAACATCCGGCTGCTGGACGGGGGAGTACCGCAGTGGGGCGCCGAACCGGACGGCACCACGCCGTCGCCGTCCCCCTCGCCCAGCCCCAGCCCCTCGCCGTCTCCTTCGCCGTCCCCCTCGGCCTCTCCTTCACCCTCGCCCTCGCCCTCGCCTTCGCCGAGCGGCAGCCCCACCCAGCCGATCGCGGGCTGCACGGTCGCCTACGCGGTGGGCAGCAACTGGGGTACCGGGTTCACCGCCGACGTGACCGTCCGCAACACCGGCAGCACGACCGTCTCCGGCTGGACGCTCGCCTGGACCTACCTGGGCGGTGAGAAGATCACCAACGCCTGGAACGCCCGCGTCACGCAGTCCGGCGCGGCCGTGACCGCCGGCGACGCCGGCTGGAACGGCACCCTCGCCCCGGGCGGCACCGCCTCCTTCGGCTTCCAGGCCACCGGAAGCCCGGCCGCCCTGCCCGCCTTCAGCCTCAACGGCCGGGCCTGCACCACCTGAACCACCCCCCACCGCGGTCCGGCCCACCGAGGGGGCGGGCCGGACCGCGGACCCCGTCCGGGCCCAAGGGCACAGCCCCCGCTCACCAGTCGCGGGTGGCGATCAACTCCTCGACGTCCGCGTCGGTGAAGCCGTAGGCGGCGGCGACGAAGGCGAAGTCCTCGGCGATCTCCTCCCGCGCGAACGTCTCGATCTCGCTGCCCGCCTCCTCGAAGGCCTCCTGCAGCACGTTGAACTCCTCGGTGGCGGCCTGGGTGAGGACGTACAGCTCGGCCAGGCCGGACGGCCGCTCCGCCTCGATCCGCTCGCACAGCCGCAGCAGGATGCCGCGGCCGCGGTCGACGACGGCGTCCGGGTAGTACGTGTCCGCGTTCAGGGCGCGCAGGAAGTGGTGCCGGGCGATCCGGTCATTGGCAATCGGCATGACGCCGATCCTGCCTCCGGGCACTGACACCGGGTACTGGCACCAGGTGCTGACGCCGGTCACTGACACCGGTCACCGACGCCGGACGCGATCCACCCGACGGTCCCGGCGCTGGCCCGGGCTGACGTCCGATCACTACAGTCACCGCTGTGACGATCGTACGTACAGAGTCGGAGGGTGCCCCGCCGGGCGCCGAGGCGCACCTGCCCCGGCCGCCCCGCCGCGCGATACCCGGCAGCCCGCACGGCTACCTGTGGTGGCTGGTCACCGCACAGCCCGGCCGCGCCGCCGGCGGTGCGCTGCTCGGCAGCCTCTGGATGGCCCTGCTGACACTGCCGCCCTACCTGCTCTCCCGGGCGATCGACCAGGGCCTGCAGGGCGGCGACACCCGCGCCCTGCTCGGCTGGAGCGCCGCGCTGCTCGCCACCGGGCTGCTGAACGCGCTGCTCGCCGGGCTCCGCCACCGCACCATGACCCTGATGCGCACCGACGCGCTGCTGCGCACCGTCGACGCCGTGGTGCGCCAGGCGATCCGGCTCGGTGCCTCGCTGCCCGGCCGGGTCGGCGCCGGCGAGGTCGTCACCATCGGCATCGGCGACGTGCGCACCCTCGGCATGGCGATGACCCCGGTCGGCCCCGGACTCGGCGCGGTGGTCGCCTACCTGGTGGTGGCCGTCCTGCTGTTCGACATCTCGCCGCCGCTCGCCGTGGTCGTCCTGCTCGGGGTGCCGCTGCTCGCGCTGGTGGTCGGCCCGCTGCTCGGCCGGCTGCTCGGCGTCGAGAGCGACTACCGCACCCGGCAGGGCGCGCTGGCCGCCCGGCTGGCCGACCTCGTCGGCGGCCTGCGGGTGCTGAACGGGCTGGGCGGCAAGGAGCTGTTCGCCGACCGCTACACCGCCGAGTCGCAGCGGCTGCGCGCCGAGGGCTACCGGGTCGCCGCCGTGACCAGCTGGATCCAGGCCCTCGGGGTCGGCCTGCCGGGCCTGTTCCTGGCCGCCGTGACCTGGCCGGCGGCCCGGATGGCGGCCCAGGGGACCATCACCGTCGGCCAGTTGGTGGCCGTCTACGGCTACGTCGCGATGCTGGTGCTGCCCGTCTCCTTCCTGATCGAGAGCTGCTACGACATCAGCCGCGGCCTGGTGGCGGCCCGCCGGGTGGTGCGCTTCCTCGCACTGGATCCCGCCCGGACGGGCGGCGGAACGGCCGCACCGACCGGGCCCGCCCCGCTGACCGACCCGGAGTCGGGCGTGCGGCTGCTGCCCGGCAGCTTCACCGCCCTGGTCGCCGCCCGGCCCGCCGAGGCCGGGGCCGTGGTCGACCGGCTGGGCGGCTTCGCCGAGTCGGCGGCCGACTGGGGCGGGGTGCGGCTGGACGTGATCGCCGCCGGCCCGCTGCGCGAACGGATCCTGGTCGCGGACAACGAGGCCGACCTGTTCGCCGGCCCGCTCCGCGACCTGCTGGCCGGACGCCACGAACCGGACGAACGGGCGATCGCCGAAGCGGTGCGCACCGCGGTGGCCGGCGACGTGGTCTCCGGACTGCCGGACGGGCTGGACACGCCGATCGAGTCGCAGGGCCGCAACCTGTCCGGCGGCCAGCGCCAGCGGCTGCGGCTCGCCCGGGCGCTGCTCGCCGAGCCCGAGGTACTGCTGGCCGTCGAGCCGACCTCGGCCCTCGACGCGCACACCGAGGCCGCACTCGCCGAGCGCCTGCGCGCCGCGCGCGCCGGCCGCAGCACCCTGGTCACCAGCACCTCGCCCCTGCTGCTGGAGCAGGCGGACACCGTCTACTTCCTGCTGGACGGCAAGGTCGCGGCCGACGGCACGCACCACGAACTGCTGCGCACCGTGCCGGCCTACCGTTCCCTGGTGGCCCGCGAGACCGGCCGGGCCGAGGAGGACGCGGCGGGGGAGCCCGCGGCTCACGCGGTCGCGGCCCACGGGGACCGGGACCGTCCGGCCGGGGTGGAGGTGGCCCGGTGAACCACCGACTGCCGATCGCCGACCGGGCCGCCGCCCGCCGTGCCGCACTGCGGCTGATCCGGCTGGAGCGCGGCGCCTTCGCCACCGTCCTGCTGCTCGCCACGCTCTCCGCCCTCGCCGGCGTGGCCGCACCCTGGCTGCTCGGGCGGATCGTCGACGCGGTCCGCGCCCACCGCGGCACCGGCGCCGTCGACCACCTGGCACCCGCGATCCTGCTCTGCACGCTCGCCCAGCTGCTGCTGGCCCGCCACGCCCGGCTGCTCACCCACCGCTTCGGCGAGCGGACCGCGGCCCGGGTCCGCGAGCAGTACCTGCGCCGGGCGCTCGCCCTGCCGAGCGCCGTCGTGGAGCGGGCCGGCACCGGCGACCTGACCACCCGCGGCACCGTCGACGCGGACGCGGTCGCCGCCGCCCTGCGCGAGCTCGGCCCCGAGGTGCTGGTCGCGGTGATCCAGTCGCTCCTGATCCTCGGCGCGGCGCTCGCCGTGGACCTCCGGCTCGGCGCCTGCGGGCTGCTCGGACTGCTGGGCATCCTGCTGGCCTGGCGCTGGTACCTGCGCCGCGCCCGGGCCGCCTACCTGACCGAGGCGGGCACCACCTCCGAGCTCGCCGAGATGCTCGCCGCCACCGCCGCCGGAGCCCGCACCATCGAGGCGCTCGGACTCCAGCACCGGCGCCGGGCGGTCGGCCGCCGGGTGCTGGCGGTCGCCGCGGCCGCGCGGGGGCGCACCCTGGCCCTGCGCAACGTGCTCTTCCCGCTCGTGGACGTCTGCCACGCCGTTCCGGTGGTCGCGGTGCTGCTGCTCGGCGGCCTGCTGCACGCACGCGGCGAGGTCGGCGCGGGCGCTGTGGTGGCCGTCGCGCTCTACCTGCGCCAGCTCTCCGGGCCGCTGGAGGAGCTGATGTTCCGCAGCGACCAGCTCCAGAGCAGCTCCGCGGCCTTCGCCCGGCTCGAAGGGCTGGCCGGCGCCGAGGAGGCGGCCCGGCGGACGGGTGCCGTCCCGGCCGACGACCGGATCGAGCTGCGCGGGGTCGGCTTCGGCTACCAGGACGGGCCCGAGGTGCTGCACGGGGTGGACCTGACGGTCCGTCCGGGCGAACGCCTCGCCGTGGTCGGCCCCTCGGGCGCCGGCAAGTCCACCCTGGGCCGGCTGCTGGCGGGGGTGGAGCGTCCGCGCACCGGCACGGTCACGGTCGGCGGGGTGCCGGTCGCCGACCTGGACCCGGAGCAGCTGCGCCGCCAGGTGGTGCTGGTGACCCAGGAGCAGCACGTCTTCCTCGGCACCGTCCGGGAGAACCTGCTGCTCGCCGCGCCGGCCGCCACCGACGCCGAACTGGACGCGGCGCTCGCCGCGGTCGGCGCCGACTGGGCCCGCGAGCTGCCGGCCGGTCTGGACACCGAGCTGGGCCCCGACGGCCACCGCGCCGACGGCGCCCAGGCCCAGCAACTGGCCCTGGCCCGGGTCCTGCTGGCCGACCCGCACACGCTGGTGCTGGACGAGGCCACCGCGCTGCTCGACCCGGCCACCGCCCGGCACGCCGAACGGGCACTCGCCGCCGTACTGGCCGGGCGCACCGTGATCGCCGTCGCACACCGCCTGCACACCGCGCACGACGCCGACGAGGTCGCCGTCCTGGAGGACGGCCACCTGGTCGAGCTCGGCCCCCACGACCGCCTGGTCGCCCAGGACGGCCCCTACGCGGCGCTCTGGTCCGGCTGGCAGGGGGAGCCGACGCCCTAGGACGGGTCTTCAGAGGCGTACGGATGCCACCCGGGGGCGCGTGGGGCGCCCCTGAACGGGCCGTCCGAGCACCCTTGAAGACGACTTCCTAGCCGCCGAGTGCGGCACGTGCCGCGGACAGGTCGGCCTCCCGGGCGCCGTGGGCCAGCAGGTAGTCGGCGACCGAGCCGTGCCGACCGCGGATCCACTGCATCGCCCGGTCCAGGTGGACGGCGGCGACCGGACGGGAGTTGTGGCCCGGTCCGGCCGTCGCCGCCGACAGGCCCAGGGCGGCGTTGGACAGCAGGAAGTCGGCGGTGGTCTCGGCCTCGGAGGCGCCCAGCAGGGTCTGCAGGACGGCGGCGACCACCCCGGTGCGGTCCTTGCCGGAGGCGCAGTGGACGAGGACGGGCAGCGCCCCGGGTTCGGCCAGCCGTCGGACGAGCGCGGCCGCGGCCGGTCCCGCGTGCTCCGCCATGGCGGGGTACAGCTCGGCCTGCCCGGCCGGCCATCGCCGCTCGGTGAAGACCGGCAGGTGCCGGTGGTCGACGGTGAGGCCGCGGCAGTCGTCCGGCAGCTCCGCCACCTCGGGGCCGCTCCGCAGGTCGACCACCGTCCGCACGCCCAGCTCCGCGAGTCGGCGCGCCCCCTCGGGCCGCAGCCCGTGCAGCGCCCCCGACCGGTACAGCACGCCGCGCCGCAGCGCACCGACCCCGCCCGCGTCCCGGACGTTCCGCACCCCCGCGACCTCGACGGCCGGCGCCGCCGGGCCGAGGACGGTCTCCTCCGCGATCTCCACGCCGTGCCCCTCCCGTGCCGCCGCTCCGTGGGCAGACGATACCCGGGGTCCCGCACCGGCCCGCGGTAGCCCGGACGGGTGGTGCTCGGCATGCCGTGGGGGTGGCCGGGATGCCCGGCGGCCGGTGCTCGGGGACGATCGTTCAGCCCAGCTACGACCGCCCTTAAGAATTCCTCGATGGACCGGACCTGCTCCGGCACGGCAGATTTCACTGTGCCCGGCGCGGCAGGGGTTGCAGCGCCGGGCTTCCGTTCCACCCTCCCCCAGGAGCGCTCGCCGTGAAGGCACTCGTCAAGCACCAGGCCGAGCCAGGTCTCTGGCTGATGGACGTCCCCATGCCGGAGATCGGCCCCGCGGACGTGCTGATCAAGGTGCTGCGCACCGGCATCTGCGGTACCGACCTGCACATCCGCTCCTGGGACGGCTGGGCGCAGCAGACCATCAAGACCCCGCTGACCATCGGTCACGAGTTCGTCGGCGAGGTCGCCGCGATCGGCGCGGCCGTCGCCGACATCGAGGTGGGCGACCTGGTCAGCGGCGAGGGCCACCTGGTCTGCGGCAAGTGCCGCAACTGCCTGGCGGGCCGCCGCCACCTCTGCCGCAACACGGTGGGCCTGGGTGTGGGCCGCGACGGCGCTTTCGCCGAGTACGTGGCGCTGCCCGCGTCCAACGTGTGGGTGCACCGGGTGCCGGTGGACCTGGACGTCGCGGCGATCTTCGACCCGTTCGGCAACGCGGTGCACACCGCGCTGTCCTTCCCGCTGGTCGGCGAGGACGTGCTGATCACCGGCGCCGGCCCGATCGGCATCATGGCCGCCGCGGTCGCCCGGCACGCCGGTGCCCGCAACGTGATGATCACCGATGTCTCGCCGTACCGCCTGGACCTCGCCCGCAAGGTCGGCGTCACCCTGGCGCTGGACGTCTCGCAGCACAGCATCGAGGAGGGCCAGCAGCAGCTGGGCCTGCGCGAGGGCTTCGACGTCGGCCTGGAGATGTCCGGCCGGCCCGAGGCGATGCGCTCGATGATCGCCAACATGACGCACGGCGGCAAGATCGCCATGCTGGGCCTGCCCGCCGACGAGTTCCCGGTGGACTGGGCGTCGATCGTCACCTCGATGATCACCATCAAGGGCATCTACGGCCGCGAGATGTTCGAGACCTGGTACGCGATGTCCGTCCTGCTGGAGGGCGGCCTGGACCTCACCCCGGTGATCACCGGCCGGTACGCCGCCACGGACTTCGCCGAGGCCTTCGACGAGGCCGCGAGCGGCAACTGCGGCAAGATCATCCTCGACTGGACCGTCTGAGCACGCACCGCCCGCACCGCCCGGCCCCGCACCGACCCGCCCGGCCCCGCACCGCCCCGTGCCGGGCGGTCCCGCACCGCACGACCGCCCCGACCGCCCGGCACCCCGTCAGCGAACCTCCATCCAGGGAGACACCACCCGTGTTCGACAACGTGCGCGAAGACCTCGCCGCCACCCTCGACGAGATCCGCGAGGCCGGCCTCTTCAAGCCCGAGCGGGTCATCGGCAGCCCGCAGAGCGCCGCCGTCACCGTCACCGCGGGCGGCCGCCCCGGCGAGGTGCTGAACTTCTGCGCCAACAACTACCTCGGCCTCGCCGACCACCCCGCCGTGGTCGCCGCCGCCAAGGACGCCCTGGACCGCTGGGGCTACGGCATGGCCTCCGTCCGCTTCATCTGCGGCACCCAGGACGTGCACAAGCAGCTCGAGGAGCGCCTCTCGCACTTCCTCGGCCAGGAGGACACGATCCTCTACTCCTCCTGCTTCGACGCCAACGGCGGCGTCTTCGAGACCCTGCTGGACGAGCGCGACGCCGTCATCTCGGACGCCCTCAACCACGCCTCCATCATCGACGGCATCCGCCTCTCCAAGGCCCGCCGCCACCGCTACGCCAACCGCGACCTCGCCGACCTGGAGCAGCAGCTCAAGGCCACCCAGGACGCCCGCCGCCGCCTGATCGTCACCGACGGCGTGTTCTCCATGGACGGCTACATCGCCCCGCTGCGGGAGATCTGCGACCTCGCCGACCGCTACGACGCGATGGTCATGGTCGACGACTCGCACGCCGTGGGCTTCGTCGGCCCGACCGGCCGCGGCACCCCCGAGCTGCACGGCGTGATGGACCGCGTCGACATCATCACCGGCACCCTCGGCAAGGCCCTCGGCGGCGCCTCCGGCGGCTACGTCGCCGCCCGCCGCGAGATCGTCGCCCTGCTGCGCCAGCGCTCCCGCCCGTACCTGTTCTCCAACTCGCTCGCCCCGGTGATCGCGGCGGCCTCGCTGACCGTGCTCGACCTGCTGGAGCAGTCCGGCGACCTGCGCGAGCGCCTGGCCGCCAACACCCACCTGTTCCGCACCAAGATGACCGAGGCCGGCTTCGAGATCCTGCCCGGCGAGCACGCCATCGCCCCCGTCATGATCGGCGACGCGGCCGAGGCCGGCCGCCTGGCCGAGCTGCTGCTGGAGCGCGGCGTGTACGTGATCGGCTTCTCCTACCCGGTCGTGCCGCACGGCCAGGCCCGCATCCGCGTGCAGCTGTCCGCCGCCCACTCGACCGAGGACGTCGAGCGCGCCGTCGCCGCCTTCGTCGACGCCCGCGAGGCGATGGGCAAGTAGCACCCCGGGGCCCCGGCCCCGAACCGACCACCACCGCGGGGCGCGGCCCTACCCTCACCGCGCCCCTGCGGGGCAACCCCCGGCCCCGCTCCGCCGTCGGCCCGGCCTTCCCCAGCCGGGCCGGCGGCGTTTCCCGCTCCGCCGCCCCCTTGCCCCGTCCCGCGCACGGCCCGCCGCCACCCGGGCGGCACCCCACGGGATGCGTAGCGGGCGCCGCCGCTGGACAGTCGCAAGGGAGGACCGGCCACCGGACCGCAGCCACTCCCGCGGTACCGGACCCGCCGGCCGGCGCACGCGGCGAGAGGAGCAGGGATGCCACCGGTGTCCGCGCTGCCCCGGCCCCGCGTCCCCTCCGCCGCCCGCCTGATCGCCGCGGCCGCCGTCCTCGCCGTGCTCGCCGTGCTCGCCGTCTGCGCCCCGGTCACCTGGAACACCCTCGCCGAACCCGTCGGCCGCCCCAGCCCGGTCGCCGACCTCGCCGCCACCGGCCTCGGCGGCTGGTACGCGATCGGCACCCGGGCCGTGCTGCTGCCCGCCGCACTCGCCTCGGCCGTCCCCCCCCCCCCCCCCCCCCCCCCCCCCCCCCCGCCCGCCCCGCCCCCCCCCGGCGCCGCCGGCAGCGCCGCCGCCGGCGCCCTGCTGCTCAGCGCCGACCTGCGCGGCCAGCCCGTCGACGCCGTCCTCGGCCTCGCCGCCGTCGCGCTCGCCCTCGCCGAGGTCCTGCCGGGCACCCGCCTGCCCGACGGCCTCGCCCTCGGCGCGGCGATCGCCCTCGAACCGGCGCTCGCCCTCTTCGCCGTCCTGCTGGTCTGCCGGGGGTCCCGACGGCACGCCCTCAACGCCCTCGTCCTCGCCTTCGCCCTGAACGTCGCGGCCTGGGCCGCCCGGCCGGCCGAGACCGCCAACGGCTGGCGGCAGCTGATCGACCCGCTGGTCGCCGTCGGCCCCGACAACCAGTCGGCGTACGGCCTGCTGCTCCGCCTCGGCCTGCGCGGACCGCTGCTCGCCGTCGTCTGCCTGGTCGCCGTCGTCGCCGTCAGCGTGCTCGCGCTCCGCCGCGGCCCGGCGCTCGCCGCGGACGGGCAGCACCTGCTCGCCGCCGGCGTGGTCGGCTGCGCCGCCGTGGTGGTCTCCCCGCTCACCGGGCCCGCCGACTTCGGCTGGCTGCTCGCCGCCGCGGTCGGCCGCCTCGGCCGCAGACCCGAGGACCGGGCGCTGTGGCCGGTCGTTGCCGTCACCGTCGCCCTGCTGTCCAGCAGCATGCTCGACCCGCAGATCGAACCGGTGACCACCTTCCTGCTGCGCGGCGCCGCCCCGCTGACCGCCGCCGCGGCCGCCGCGCTGCTGCCCTTCCGCCGCACCACCGACCCGCTCTGGACGCTGCACCGCACCCCCGCACCGACCCCGCACCACCCCTTCGGCCGCCGCCGGCTGCCCCTGCTGCCCGCCAAGCTGCGCCCGGTCAGCCGGCCCAACCTGCTGATGGAACTGCTGTTCATCCAGGTCGGCTACGGCATCTACACCAAGATCCGCAACGCGGCGCCGAACCGGATCGAGTCCGCCGTCGAGAACGCCCGCGACATCTACGGGGCGGAGAGGTTCCTGCGGATCGACGTCGAACGGGCGATCAACGGCTGGGTGCTGCACACCCACGGCATGCTCGACCTCTCGCTGCAGTACTACAAGACCTTCCACCTCATCGGGCCGCTGGCCGTGCTCGGCTGGCTCTACCTGCGCCACCCCCGCCGGTACCGCACCAGCCGCACGGTGCTCTTCACCGCGACCGGCCTCGCCCTGCTCGGCTTCTGGGGCTACCCGCTCGCCCCGCCCCGGCTCACCCCCGGCCTCGGCCTGCGCGACAGCCCGTACGGCGGGCCGGACGGCTCGCCGCTCGGCGCGCTCACCGCCCTCACCAACCAGTTCGCGGCGATGCCCTCGCTGCACTGCGCCTGGGCGTTCTGGTGCGCGGCGGCGGTGATCGCCGCGACCCGGCGGCGCTGGGTGTGGGCCGTCGCGGTGCTCTACCCGCTGCTCACCCTGTTCGTGGTGGTCGGCACCGCCAACCACTGGCTGCTGGACGCGGCCGGCGGGGTGGCCGTCGTCCTCGCGGGCTGCCTGTTCCAGTACGTGCTCACCGGCCGGCGGATGTTCGACCGCTCGGCCGCACTGGCGGCCAGGCTCCGCGCTTGGTCGGGCCGGCCCGGGACCGACGGGACGCCGACGCCCGGCACCGGCACCGGATCCGCGGTCGACCGCCACCCGGCACCGGCTCCTCCGCCGCCCGCCCCGAGCACCGAACCCGCCGAACGCCGCCGGGACCCCTGAGCCGCTTCGCCCGGCACGGGCCGTTGCGGGAAGGTGTTCAGGGCCGCGGAACGACGGGCTCCGCGCCGCTGGCAGAATTGAGCCGTGATCGACGCACGACGGCTGCGGACCCTGCGGGCCGTGGCCGACCACCGCACCGTGACGGCCGCCGCGGCCGCGCTGTACCTCACCCCCTCCGCCGTCTCGCAGCAGCTCGCCGCGCTCGAGCAGGAGACCGGCCACCACCTGCTCGCCAGGGACGGCCGGGGTGTACGGCTCACCGCGGCCGGCGAGATCCTGCTCGGCCACGCGGACGCGGTGCTCGCCCAGCTGGAACGCGCCGAGGCCGACCTCGCCGCCTACAGCGCCGGGGTCGCCGGCGAGGTCACCGTCGCCGCGTTCGCCACCGGCATCGCGCTCGTGCTGGCCCCCGCGATCACCGGGCTGGCCGCCGCGGCCCCCGGCGTCCGGCTGAAAGTCCTCGACGCCGAGGGCGACGCCAGTCTGCCGATGCTGCTGGACGGCCAGGCCGACATCGCCGTCGCCGTCGAGTACCGCGGCGCCCCGCGCGCCGACGACCAGCGGCTGACCCGGGTGCCGCTGTACGCCGAGCCGTTCCGTGCCGTCCTGCCGCTCGGCCACCCGCTGGCCGCCGGCGAGGGCCCCGTCCCGGTCGCCGACCTGGCCGCCGAGCCGTGGATCGGCCCCTACCCCGGCAACCCCTGCCACGACGTGGTGCTGCTCGCCTGCGAGCACGCCGGGTTCCAGCCCCGGCTGGTGCACTCCTCGGACGACTTCCGGGCCGTGGTCGCGCTCGCCTCCGCGGGCGCAGGCGTCGCCCTCGTCCCGCGCTCGGCCCTGCCCGGCGCCGACCTCTCCGCGGTGGCCGTCCGCCCGGTGGACACCGAACTCGCCACCCGCAAGGTCTTCGCCGCCGTCCGCGCCGGCGCCGAACACCACCCGCTGATCGCCCCCGTCCTGACCGCCCTCACCGACGCCGCCCGCAGCCTCGACAACCAGTGACCTGCGGACGGCTCACCCCGGGCCCACCGGGGCCGGGGTGAGCGGTTCGCCGTTCGGGGACGGGCGGTCCCCGGCGCAGTCCCACCACAGGTCGCCGTCCGCGGTCAGGTAGGGGCGGTACGTTCCGCGGACGCCGCCGCCGTGCCACAGGGCGCGGGACACCTCGTGCAGGTACGCGGCCAGGCCCGGCCAGGCGCCGGAGAAGTCACCGCCACCCGAGTGGCCGGCCCACCCCAGCCGGCCGGAGCCGGGGCCGGGGCGCAGGTCGATCACCTGGACGCCGCCGTCGGCGCTCTCGGCCCGGGGCACCCACAACGGGTGCCACCAGGGCTCGTCGTCCCAGGGACGCGTCACCAGTCCGTCGGTCCCGGCCGCGGTCTCCAGACGCATCCGCCCGTGCTCGGCGATGTCCGCCGCGCCGAGCGGCGACTGCTCCGGCAGCAGGCCGGTCCACCCGGTGGCGCCGTCGTGGCAGCCGAGCGACTCGCGCAGCTCGGCGGGGAACGGCACGTCCAGCGCCCGCTCGGCCGCCTCGACCGCGTCCGCACCGGCCGGCGGACGGAGCGCCGCCGACGCGGCCGGGGCGTGCACCGCCGGCCAGGCGTCGATCCGCCGCCACGAGGCCGTCACCGACCCCTCCGGGTGCTGCGTCATGCGTCCGTCCTCTCGGGGGAGTCCGTTCAGGGCGGCCGGCCGGCCGCGGTGCGGGTCGGGGCGCCGCTACCGGGGCGGGACGATGCGGTCCACCGCGGCGGCGACGAGTTCGTCGCGCTCCTGCGGGGTGAGCACGTCGGGCAGGGTGAGCTGTTCGACGATCAGCCAGTTCAGGGCCAGGTAGAGCAGTTTGACGGCCGTGGCGTCGCCGGGCAGGCCGGACGCCAGGTGGTAGGCGACGTTGGCGTCGAGGTCTGCGCGGACGCGCTCGGTGAGGACCGTGCGCAGTTCGGGGCGGCGGGTCGCCTCCAGCCGGAGTTCGAGCAGCGCCAGGTAGCCGGTGCGGAAGGACGAGACGCGGGCCACCAGTTCGCGCATCAGCTCGGCGTAGGTCTCGCGGTCGCGCTCGGCCGTGCGGTGGCGGGTGACGGTGGCCTCGTCGGGCTGGAGCCGCTCGTAGACGCGTGCCCCGGCCTGGGTGAGCAGGTCGTCGCGGTTGGCGAAGTAGTTGGAGGCGGTGCCGGCGGGTACGGCGGCCTCCGCGTCGACGGCCCGGAAGGTCAGGCCCCGTGCGCCCTCCCTCGCCAGCACCTCGATCGCGCCGTCGACGAGGGCGGCCCGCCGCTGGTCGTTCCGTCTCACCATTGACACCACTCCAGGCGTAGTACTATGTTGAAACCACTTCAATCAGAGTACTACATGTGGAGTCATCAGAGTGCGAAAGCTCGTGTACTACGTTGCCGTCACCCTCGACGGCCGCATCGCAGGCCCCGGTGGCGAGTACCACTTCTTCCCCCAGGGGGACGAGGAGCAGGCCGCGGCCTACACCGCCTGGACCAACACGCTCTACCCCGAGACCGTCCCGACCGTCGCGCGAGCCCCCCTCGGGCTGGCCGACGCGCCCAACCGGCGCTTCGACACCGTCCTCATGGGCCTCGGTGCCTACCGCCCCGCCCTCGACGCGGGCATCACCAGCCCCTACGCCCACCTGCGCCAGTACGTGGTGTCCAGCACCCTCGCCCCCGACACCGACCCGGCCGTCACCGTCGTCCCCGGCGACCCGGTCGCCCTCGTCCGGGACCTCAAGAAGGAGGAGAGCGGCAGCCTCGACATCTGGCTCTGCGGCGGAGGCAAGCTCGCCGGAGCCCTGCTCGGCGAGGTCGACGAACTGCTGATCAAGAACTACCCGGTGGTCGCCGGCGCCGGCATCCCTGCCTTCGACGGCACCTTCGACCCGACCGTCTTCGACGTCGCCGAACGCACCGCCTTCCCCAACGGCATCACCCTCACCCGCCTCGTCCGCCGCTAGGAGCCGTCTTCCATGGGCGCTCGGGTGGTCGATCCGGGTGCCCCCAGCGCCCCTGTGCGGCATCCGTACGCCTTCGAAGACACGTCCTACAGGCCTCCCGTGCCTACCCCCGGGCCGCGTCCACCGGGCGGGGGCGGAGGGTGCGGAGGGCGGCCAGGGCCGCGCCGGGGGCGGCCAGCAGGAGGCAGGCGGCGGTCACCGCGCCGACCGGCCGCCAGGGAAGCACCAGGGGCGGGGGACTGCCGAGCAGGGCCAGGGCGGCGTTCATCGCACCGAGTTGGACGGCGGCGACCGCGCAGCCCAGCAGGGCGCCCACCGCCACCACGAGCAGCGACTCGCCGGTCACCAGCCCGACCACCTGCGTCCGGGTGGCGCCGGTGAGGCGCAGCAGGGCGAGTTCCCGGCGGCGGTCGGCGGTCGCCATCGCGAGGATGTTGACGAGCGCGATGCCGGTGTACGTCAGTGCGAGGCCGAGCACCAGCACGATCCTCAGCCGGGCGGTCCGGCCGTTGGCGGGGGCGGTGGCGGCCAGCCACCGTTCGCGGGTGTCGACCCGGGCGCCGAAGCGGGCGGCCGTGGCACGCAGCCCCGCCTCCAGCGAGACCCGGTCCGACCCGGGGGCGGACCGGACGTCGATGCGGTCCGTCCGGGATCCGGGAGCGTTGGCGGCGGTCACGTACAGGCCGTTGTCGCCGAGTCCGTCCCGCAGGACGGCGGCGACCCGCAGGGTCACCCGGCGGCCGTCCGCGAGGACGACCGGCACCGGGTCGCCGACGGCCCGGTGGCCCCACTCCAGCGGCAGCACGATGCCGTCGTCGGTGAGCGCGGCCACCGATCCGGCGACCACCGGCAGCCGGGCCACTCCGGCCAGTGCGGCGGGATCGGCCGTCCGCGCCTCGGAGCGCACCGCGTTGCCGTCCGGCTCGACCAGTGCGAGCCGGGTCGGTCCGGTGGGGGAGACGACCGCCCCGGGAAGCGTCCGCAGGGACTCGACCAGCCCCGGGCGGCCCACGCCGGGGGTGTCCGTACCGGGGGTGTCCGTACCGGGGGTGTCCGTACTCGGGGTGTCCGTACCGGGGGTGAGGACGAAGTCGGCGCCGGTCCGCGCCCGGGCCTCGGCCGTCCGGGAGGCGCTCACGGTGTCCACGGCGCCGGCCAGCGAGCCGGTCAGGGCGACCGACACCAGCACCGGCGCGGCGATCGCCCCGGTGCGGCGCACCGCGGCGGCGGCGTTCTCCCGCATCAGCCGGCCCGACCAGCGGGACAGCCGGGCCGGCAGCCGGCCGAGCAGGCGCAGCAGCGGCCGGGCGAGGGCGGGCGCGAGCAGCCCGCAGGCCGAGACGAGCACCATCGGCCGGACGGTGTAGGTCTTGCGGTGCAGCAGGCCGACGGGGTCCGTGAGCAGGGCCGAGCCGATCAGCCCGGCCGCGACCGCCAGTAGCCCGAGGCCCCAGATCCAGCGCCCGGTGGTCATCACGCCGGTGTCGAGGTCGGCGCTGCGCAGGGCGTCCAGCGGGCCGAGGCGCCCGGCGCGGCGGGCGGCGACGAGGACGCCGCCGAGGGCGACCAGCAGGCCGGTCAGGAAGGCGGCGGCCAGGGGCCAGGTCCGCTGGTCGACGGTGAACCCGGGCGGGGCCATCCCGACCTCCGTCAGCCACCGCACCGCGGCGGGCGCGCCGAGCCGTCCGAGCACGCACCCGGCGGCGGAGGCGACGGCGCCGACCACCAGCGCCTCGGCCAGTACCGCGAGCCTCACCTGGGCGCGGGTGGCGCCGGCCAGCCGCAGCAGTCCGAGCTCGCGACGGCGCTGGGCCACGGCGTAGGCGAAGGTCGAGGCGACGACGAACGCCGAGACGAAGGCGCTCACCCCGCCGGCGGTGCCGAGCGCGGCGACCAGCGACACCATCGCCTCGCCGCCGCCCCCCGGCCAGGACACCGCGGTGGCCAGGCCGAGCAGCATCACCGCCGTCATCGCCACTCCGAGCGCCAGGGCCGTGAACGCACCCAGCAGCGACACCCAACGCACCCTCAGCGACCTCAGCGCGATCCGCATCATCCTCATGCCCTCCAGCCAACCGCCGGCCAGCGGGCCGGATCAGCAGGCCGGGGCCCACCTTCCGGGGTAGGGCCAGCCCTACCGCGCGGGCCGCCGGGGCCGCCTAGGGTGGGGCGGAACCAGGCGGGCGACGGGACGGCGGAGGGGCGGCGGGATGGGTACGGACGGGCGCGGCGGTGCGCCGTGGCAGGCGTTGGCCCGGCCCGGATTCCTGCGCGGCGGGCTGCCCTGGCGGGCCGCCGGCTACCTGCTGGCCTCCGGGACGGCCGGGCTGCTGCTCTGTGCGGGGCTGCTGCTGGCGGGGACGGTCGCCGGTGCGCTCGCCGTCCTGCTGGTCGGGCTGCCCCTGCTGCTGGGCCTGGGTCTGGTCGGGGTGCCGTTCGCGGCGTGGGAACGGCGGCTGGTCCGGCTGCTGGACGGCGCGCCGGTGCCCGGCCCCCACCAGGTGCCGGCCCGCCCGGGTCTCCCGGCCTGGCTGCGGCTGCGTTACCGCGAGCGGGCGACCTGGCGGGAGCTGGGTTTCGCGGCGCTCGCCGCCTTCGTGCTGTGGCCGATCGACCTGACCGTCGCGGGTTGCGCGATCGCGGTGCCCGGCTACCTGCTGGCGGCGCTGCCGCTGCTGCTGCTCGACGGCGAGCAGGTGAACGTCCTCAAGCTCTGGCAGGTCCACTCCCCGTACGTGGCGGCGGCGTTGGGTGTCGCCGGGGTGCTGGCGGCGGCACTGCTCGCCTATCCGCTGACCGCGGTGGCGGCGGGGCGGGCCGCACTCGTGCGGGCGGTGCTGGCGCCGGGCGGCCAGGAGGCGCGGATCGGCGAACTGGTCCGCTCGCGGGCCCGGTTGGTGGACGCCTTCGAGGCGGAACGGCGCCGGATCGAGCGGGACCTGCACGACGGTGCCCAACAGCGCCTGGTCGCCCTGGCGATGACGCTCGGACTCGCCAGGCTGGACGCGCCGCCCGGCAGCCCGCTCGCCGACCGGCTGGCGCAGGCGCACCGGGAGGCGGGGGACGTGCTGGCCGAGCTCAGGGAATTGATCAACGGCATCCATCCGCAGGTGCTGACCGACCGGGGTCTGCCGGACGCCTGCGCGGACGCCGCCGACCGGTCGCCGGTGCCGGTGGACGTCACCTTCGCGCTGCCCGGTCGGCTGCCGGCCGCGGTCGAGTCGGCCGGCTGGTTCGCGGTCACCGAGGCACTGGCGAACGTCGCCAAGCACAGCGGTGCCCGTTCCGCCCGCGTCGACGGGCGGTACGCCGACGGGCTGTTGACCGTCGAGGTGTCGGACGACGGACGCGGCGGCGCCGATCCGGCGGGCGGCACCGGTCTCACCGGGCTGGCCGACCGGGTCTCCGTGGTCGACGGCACCCTGACGGTGAGCAGCCCGCCCGGAGGCCCGACCCTGCTGCGCGTGGAGATCCCGTGCACCCCGATCGGCCCGCGCGCCGAGGACCTCACACGCACCTCGGGCCTCACGCCCACCCCGGGCGGCCCGCACACCCCGGACCGCCCGTGAGGCCGCTCCGGGTGGTGCTCGCCGAGGACGGCGTGCTGCTGCGCGAGGGCCTGATCGGCCTGTTGGAGCGCTTCGGCCACCAGGTGGTCGCCGCGGTGGGGGACGCCGGGGCGCTGAGCGCCGCCGTCGACGAGCACGTGCCGGACGTCGTCATCACCGACGTGCGGATGCCGCCCGGGCAGACCGACGAGGGCCTGCGGGCCGCCGTCGCGCTGCGCGCCCGGCGCCCCGGCCTGCCGGTGCTGGTGCTCAGCCAGTACGTGCAGCGCTCGTACGCCGCCGAGCTGCTGGACTCGGGGGACGGCTCCGGCGTCGGGTACCTGCTGAAGGACCGGATCGGGCAGGTCGAGGAGTTCGTGGCGGCGGTCGGCGCGGTGGCGGCCGGCGGCACCGTGGTGGACCCGGAGGTGGTGCGCCAGTTGCTGCGGCGCCGGCGCGACCCGCTGGACCGGCTGACGCCGCGCGAGCGGGAGGTGCTGGCGCTGATGGCCGAGGGCAGGTCCAACGCGGCGATCTGCCGCGAGCTGGTGGTGTCCGAGGCGGCCGTCGGCAAGCACATCGGCAACATCCTGATGAAGCTGGACCTGCCCCCGGCGGAGGAGACCCACCGGCGGGTCCTGGCGGTGCTGGAGTTCCTCCGGGCCTGAGCGGCGAGCCGGTGGCGCTCACCCGGCCGGGCCCTCCCCGGCAGGGTCTTCCCCGGTGAGGTCCGCCCCGGCAGGGTCCTCCGCGGCGGCGGTGTGGTCGAGGACGGCCCGGACGACCGTCGGCCAGTCGGCCCGGTCCAGTCCGTGGCCGGCGTCCGGCAGGGTCAGGAGCCGCGCACCGGGGATCCGCTCCGCGAGGTCCTCGCCGTGCGGGAGCGGGAACATCGGGTCGGCCGTCCCGTGGACCACCAGCACGGGCACGGCGATCGAGGAGAGCGGTGCCCGGGTGGGGCCGCCCTCCGGCAGCGCGTCGTGGTTGCGGGCGGCGGCGATGTCACGGGCCCGCCCGACCTCGCGGCGGGCCAGGTCCCGGACGGCGGCCTCGTCGAACGGACGCCGGCCCCCGGAGAGCAGGCGGGCGTACGCGACCAGGTGGCCGACCAGTGCGTCGGCGTCCGAGGGGCCGGGGCCCGCGGCCGCGAGGAAGGCCATGAGCTCCTCGGCCGGCGCGGGCAGCGCCCGGTCGCCGGGCACGGCGGAGGAGGTGCTGATCAGGACGAGGGAGAGGACGCGGCCGGGGTCGTCGAGCGCGAGCAGCTGCGCGAGCGCCCCGCCGGCCGAGACGCCCACGACATGGGCGGCCGGGATGCCGTGGCCGTCGAGCACCCGGGCGGCGTCGGCGACCAGGTCCGCGCCGGTGTAGCCGGGGCGGCCCGGCGGGTAGGTGGTCGAGCGGCCGGTGTCGCGGTGGTCGTAGCGGATCACGAAGCGGCGGCCTCCGGCGAGCAGCCGGCAGAAGCCCTCCTCCCACCAGAGCATCGAGGCGCCGATGCCCATGACGAGCAGGACGGGCGGATCCGCCGGGTCGCCGAAGGACTCGGTGCACAGCTCGACGCCGTCCCCGCCGACCGTCCGCTCGACCATCGCCGCGCCTCCTCCCGTGTCCCTCCATGGTGCCCGCACCACGGCAGCACCGGAATCTGACGGTCTGTCGGGCTCGATCTCCGGTATCCGGACTGCTCAACGGCATGGCTGGCATATGCTGCTGGGCGGCCCGGCCCCGACCACCCGGCAAGGGGGCCACCGCACCCTCAGCAGGAGAGCCCGTGAGCCACGACCACGACATCGACCCCGCACCCTTGCCGGTGGCGGTGATCGGCCTCGGCGACATCGCTCAGAAGGCCTACCTCCCGGTGCTCACCGCCCAGCCGGGCCTCGACCTGCGGCTGATGACCCGCGACCGCGCCAAGCTGGACCGCCTCGGCGACGCCCACCGGATCCAGCACCGCTACACCGACCTCGGCGAGGTCATCGACAGCGGGATCCGGGCCGCCTTCGTGCACGCCTCCACCAGCCAGCACGTCCCGATCGTCGAGCAGCTGCTGACCGCCGGCGTCGACGTCTACGTGGACAAGCCGCTGGACCACACCCTGGACGGCGCCCGCCGGCTGGTCGACCTCGCCGAGCAGGCCGACCGTTCGCTGCTGGTCGGCTTCAACCGCCGGCACGCCCCCGGCTACCTGCTCGCCCAGGAACGGCCGCGCGACCTGATCGTGCTTCAGAAGCACCGCGAGGGACTCCCGGAGGCCGCCCGCTCCGCCGTCTTCGACGACTTCATCCACGTGGTCGACACCCTGCGCTTCCTGGTGCCGGGCGAGATCGAGCACGTGGACGTCCGCTCCCGCAGCCGCGACGGCCTGATGGAGCACGTCGTGCTCACCCTGGCGGGCCAGGGCTTCACCGCCCTCGGCATCATGAACCGGATGAGCGGCGCCACCGAGGAGGTGCTGGAGGTCTCCGGCGGCGACTCCAAGCGCAGCGTCATCAACCTCGCCGAGATCGTCGACTTCCGCGGCCAGCCGACCGTCCGCCGCCGCGGCGACTGGGTGTCGGTCGCGCGCCAGCGCGGCATCGAGCAGATCGTGCTGTCCTTCCTGGAGTCCGTCCGGGCCGGCAAGGTGCTCTCCGCGCGGGACGCGCTGCGCACCCACGAGCTGTGCGAGCACGTCGTCGAGCAGATCGAGGCCCAGGCCTGACGGACCGCCACCGGCCGGGGGCGCCCGTGCGCGAGGCTCAGCTGTTGGTGCAGACGTTGCCGGCCGTCGGGTTCAGGAGGCCGATCAGGTTGATGCTGTTCCCGCAGATGTTGACGGGGATGTGGATCGGAATCTGAACCACGTTGCCGGACAGCACGCCCGGGGAGTTGGTGGCCGTGCCGACGGCGCTCGCGTCTGCGTTGGCCACGCCGGCCGAGCCGAGCACGAGAGCACCGGCGGCGACGGTCAGCGCGAGAGCCTTGCGGATGTCCTTCACGGTCTTCTCCAATTCGGGAGGGGACGTTCCTGGGTGGAACCCGGGCGCCGGGCCGACGGCCTGCCGGCCGGGCGGCGCCCGACACCCAGTCTTGGCACGGCGAGGCGGAACGGTCCTCCGGGCACGCGCGAGGTTCGTCCGCCCGGGTGGGAATCTCCGCAACCACTGGGCCATCGGCGGTACTCGGGACCCCGCTTCTGATTACGGGCTGTGACGACCCGTCGGATTCGGGCCCGCACCACCCCCGTACGGCCCCGGCCCTCGTCGGACGAACCGTTCCACCGGGCCGCCAGTCGATCGGAGTCCCGGGGCGGCCGGGAAGCGGCTCCGGAACCGGTTCCGGGCCAAAACAAGCATGCATGCTTGATTTATTCGTGGCCCGCTGCCAGGCTGCTGCACGACCAGCGCAGGGGAGGCGGGCATGCTCAGGATCGGCAATGCGTCCGGGTTCTACGGCGACCGGTTCGCCGCGTTCGAGGAGATGCTCACCGGCGGACCGCTGGACGTGCTGACCGGCGACTACCTCGCCGAGCTCACCATGCTCATCCTCGCCCGCGACCGGCTGAAGGACCCGGGCCTCGGCTACGCCAAGACCTTCCTCCGGCAGGCCGAGCAGTGCCTCGCGCTCGCCGCCGAACGCGGCGTCAAGCTCGTCGTCAACGCCGGCGGACTCAACCCCGCCCGGCTCGCCGAGGCGGTCGCCGAACTCGCCGCCAAGCAGGGCCTCGCGCTGCGCACCGGCCACGTCCTCGGCGACGACCTGCTCGCCCGCGCCGCGGAGTTCGGCCCCCGACCCGGACTGCTCGCCGCCAACGCCTACCTCGGCGGGGCCGGCATCGCCGCCTGCCTGCGCGGCGGAGCCGACGTCGTCGTCACCGGCCGGGTCACCGACGCCGCGCTCGTCACCGGCCCCGCCATGGCCCACTTCGGCTGGGGACCCGACGACCTCGACCCGCTCGCCGGCGCCGTCGTCGCCGGCCACGTCCTCGAGTGCGGCACCCAGGCCACCGGCGGCAACTACGCCTTCTTCCGCGAGCACCTCGGCCCCGGCGCCGACCCCCGCCCCGGCTTCCCGCTCGCCGAGATCCACGCCGACGGCAGCAGCGTCATCACCAAGCACCCCGGCACCGGCGGCGCCGTCACCGTCGAGACCGTCACCGCCCAGCTGCTCTACGAGACCGCCGGACCGCGCTACGCCGGACCGGATGTGACGGCCCGCCTGGACACCGTCCGGCTCGCCCAGCAGGGGCCCGACCGGGTGCTCGTCGAGGGCGTCCGCGGCGAGGCGCCACCGCCCGGCCTCAAGGTCGGCCTCAACCGGCTCGGCGGCTACCGCAACGAGGTCGTCTTCGTCCTCACCGGCCTCGACGTCGAGGCCAAGGCCGACCTGGTGCGCCGCCAGTTCGAGCAGGCGCTCACCCGCCGGCCCGCCGAACTCCGCTGGACCCTCGCCCGCACCGACCACCCCGACGCCGACACCGAGGAAGCGGCCTCCGCGCTGCTGCGCCTCACCGTCCGCGACCCCGACGAGCGGGCCGTCGGCCGGGCCGTCGGTGCCGCCGCCGTCGAACTCGGCCTCGCCGGCTACCCCGGCTTCCACCTCACCGCACCGCCCGGCCCCGGCACCCCGTACGGCGTCTTCGAGACCGCGTACACCGACCGGCGCGGCGTGCCGCACACCGCGGTGCTGCCCGACGGCACCACCCGGCCCGTCCCCGCACCCGACCGCACCCGGCCGCTCGAACCGCTCGCCGAACCGCCGCTGCCGGAGCCGCTGCCCGCCGGGCCGACCCGCCGCGCCCCGCTCGGCCTGGTCGCCGGCGCCCGCAGCGGCGACAAGGGCGGCGACGCCAACCTCGGCGTCTGGGCCCGCACCGAGGACGGCTGGCGCTGGCTCGCCCACACCCTCACCACCGACCTGCTGCGCCGACTGCTCCCCGAGACCGCCGCACTGACGGTGGAACGGCACCTGCTGCCCAACCTGCGGGCCGTCAACTTCACCATTGCCGGGCTGCTCGGCGAGGGAGTCGCCGCACAGGCCCGCTTCGACCCGCAGGCCAAGGCGCTGGGGGAGTGGCTGCGCTCCCGGCACCTCGACATCCCGGAGGCCCTCCTGTGACCGTCCTCCCCACCCGCCTCGACCCCGGCGGCGCCGAGCACACCGCCCACCGGGCCGCGATGCTGGAGAAGCTCGCCGCCCTCGATGCCGAACACGCCAAGGCGCTGGCCGGCGGCGGCCCCCGCTACGTCGAGAGGCACCGCAACCGCGGCAAGCTGCTCGCCCGCGAGCGCATCGAACTCCTCCTCGACCAGGACGCGCCGTTCCTGGAACTCTCCCCGCTCGCCGCCTGGGGCAGCGACCACCCGGTCGGCGCCGCCCTGGTCACCGGCATCGGGGTGATCGAGGGCACGGTCTGCGTCATCACCGCCAACGACCCGACCGTGCGCGGCGGCGCCAGCAACCCGTGGACGCTGAAGAAGGCGCTGCGGGCCAACGAGGTCGCCCTGCACAACCGGCTGCCGCTGGTGAACCTGGTCGAGTCCGGCGGCGCGGACCTGCCCAGCCAGAAGGAGATCTTCATCCCCGGCGGGGCGCTCTTCCGCGACCTCACCCGGCTCTCCGCCGCCGGCATCCCGACGATCGCCGTCGTCTTCGGCAACTCCACCGCCGGCGGCGCCTACGTGCCCGGCATGTCCGACCACACCGTGCTGGTGCGCGAGCGCGCCAAGGTCTTCCTCGGCGGCCCGCCGCTGGTCAAGATGGCCACCGGTGAGGAGGCCGACGAGGAACGGCTCGGCGGCGCCGACATGCACGCCCGCACCTCCGGCCTCGCCGACCACGTCGCCGAGGACGAGCCGGACGCCTGCCGGATCGCCCGCCGGATCGTCAAACGGCTGCACTGGCAGCGCAGCGGCCCGCTGCCCGACACCACCGCCGAGCCGCCGAAGTACGACGAGGAGGAGCTGCTCGGCATCGTCCCCGGCGACCTGCGGGTGCCCTTCGACCCGCGCGAGGTCATCGCCCGGATCGTCGACGGCTCCGACTTCGACGAGTTCAAGCCGCTGTACGGGCCGAGCCTGGCCACCGGCTGGGCCACCGTGCACGGCTACCCCGTCGGCATCCTCGCCAACGCGCAGGGCGTGCTCTTCAGCGCCGAGTCGCAGAAGGCCGCCCAGTTCATCCAGCTCGCCAACCAGCGCGACATCCCGCTGCTCTTCCTGCACAACACCACCGGCTACATGGTCGGTGAGGCCTACGAGCAGGGCGGCATCATCAAGCACGGCGCGATGATGATCAACGCGGTCTCCAACTCGCGCGTCCCGCACCTGTCCGTGCTGATGGGCGCCTCCTACGGCGCCGGGCACTACGGCATGTGCGGACGCGCCTACGAGCCGCGCTTCCTGTTCGCCTGGCCGAGCGCCAAGTCCGCGGTGATGGGCCCGCAGCAGCTCGCCGGGGTGCTGTCCATCGTCGCCCGGCAGTCCGCCGCCGCCAAGGGCACCCCGTACGACGAGGACGCCGACGCGGCGATCCGCGCCATGGTCGAGCAGCAGATCGAGGCCGAGTCGCTGCCCGCCTTCCTCTCCGGACGGCTCTACGACGACGGCGTCATCGACCCGCGGGACACCAGGACCGTGCTCGGACTCTGCCTCTCCGCCGTGCACAGCGGCCCCGTCGAGGGCGCCCGCGGCTACGGCGTCTTCCGGATGTAGCTTCTCGTGGAGGAACGACCCAAGTGATCACCTCTCTGCTGGTCGCCAACCGCGGCGAGATCGCCCGGCGGATCTTCCGCACCTGCCGCGACCTCGGCATCGCCACCGTCGCCGTGCACTCCGACCCGGACGCCGACGCCCCGCACGTCCGGGAGGCCGACACCGCCGTCCGCCTCCCCGGCGCCGCCCCCGCCGACACCTACCTCCGGGCCGACCTGCTGATCGCCGCCGCCCGCGCCGCCGGCGCGGACGCCGTCCACCCCGGCTACGGCTTCCTCTCCGAGAACGCCGACTTCGCGCAGGCCGTCCTCGACGCCGGACTCGCCTGGATCGGACCGCCGCCCGCCGCGATCGCCGCCATGGGCTCCAAGACCGCCGCCAAACGGCTGATGGCCGCGGCCGGCGTGCCCGTCCTCACCGTCGGCACCGAACCCACCGAGGCCGACCTGCCGCTGCTCGTCAAGGCCGCGGCCGGCGGCGGCGGACGCGGCATGCGGATCGTCCGCGACCTCGCCGAACTGCCGGCCGCGCTCGCCGCCGCCCGCGCCGAGGCGCTCTCGGCCTTCGGCTCCGACGAGGTCTTCTGCGAGCCGTACCTGCCCACCGGCCGGCACGTCGAGGTCCAGCTGATGGCCGACACCCACGGCACCGTGTGGGCCGTCGGCGACCGCGACTGCTCCCTGCAGCGCCGCCACCAGAAGGTGATCGAGGAGGCCCCCGCCCCCGGACTCACCGCACGGCAGCGCACCGAACTCCACCGCGCCGCCGTCGACGCCGCCCGGGCCATCGGCTACGTCGGCGCCGGAACCGCCGAATTCCTGCTCGCCCCCGACGGCCGGCTCGCCTTCCTGGAGATGAACACCCGCCTCCAGGTCGAACACCCCGTCACCGAATGCGTCACCGGCCTCGACCTGGTCGCCCTGCAGATCGCCGTCGCCGAGGGCGAGGCCCTGCCCGCCGAACCGCCCGCCACCACCGGCCACGCCGTCGAGGCCCGCCTCTACGCCGAGGACCCGGCCCGCGACTGGCAGCCCCAGACCGGCACCCTGCACCGCCTCGCCCTCGCCCACCCGCACACCGAATTCACCACCGGCGGGGCCCCCACCGGGCTGCGCCTGGACTCCGGCGCCGACGACGGCACCACCGTCACCGTGCACTACGACGCCATGCTCGCCAAGGTCGTCGCCTGGGCACCCACCCGGGCCGCCGCCGCCCGCCGGCTCGCCGACGCACTCGGCCGCGCCCGGATCCACGGCCCCGCCACCAACCGCGACCTGCTCGTCCGCGCCCTGCGCCACCCCGCCTTCCTGGCCGCCCGGCTGCACACCGGCTTCCTCACCGAACACGCCGCCGACCTCACCGCCCCCGACGGCAAGGACACCCCGCTCGCCGCCCTCGCCGCCGCCCTCGCCGACGCCGCCTCCCGCCGCACCGCGCTGCCCTCCGGCTGGCGCAACCTGCCCTCCCAGCCGCAGATCAAGCGGTACCGCGCCGCCGACGGCGGCGAATGGGAGGTCCGCTACCGGCTCGGCCGGACCGGACTCGACGCCGAGGGCCACCCCGGCACCCGGCTGCTCCGCTCCGCCCCGGACCTGGTCGTCCTGGAGACGGACACCCTGCGGCAGACCTTCCACGTCGCCGCCCACGGCACCGGCGTCTGGGTCGACGGGCCGAACGGCGCCACCGCCCTCACCGCGCTCGACCGCTTCCCCGACCCGGCGCAGCGGACCGACCCCGGCGCCCTGCTCGCCCCCATGCCCGGCACCGTCGTCCGCTCCGCCGCCGCCGTCGGCGACACCGTCGCCGCCGGACAGCCACTGCTCTGGCTGGAGGCGATGAAGATGGAGCACCAGGTCACCGCCCCCGCCGACGGGCTGCTCACCGAACTCCGCGTCGCCCCCGGCCAGCAGGTCGAGCCCGGCGCCGTCCTCGCCGTCGTCCAGCCCGCCTGAGCCCCGCACACCCCGTACACCCCTCGCACCCTGCACGGCACCCCACCCTCACCGCCCGGAAGGACGCCGCATGTCCGCACCGCGCACCACCGCAGGCACCCTCGTCGAGACCCCCGAACAGCAGGCCCTGCGCCGGGCCGTCGCCGACCTCGCCGCCCGCTTCGGCCCCGCCTGGTTCCAGGCCAAGGCCCGCGCCGGCGAGTACGCCGACGAACTGTGGGCCGAAGCCGGCAAACTCGGCTACCTCGGCGTCAACCTGCCCGCCGAGTACGGCGGCGGGGGCGCCGGCATCACCGAACTCGCCATCGTCCTCGAAGAGCTCGGCGCCGGCGGCTGCCCGCTGCTGATGCTCGTCGTCTCACCCGCCATCTGCGGCACCGTCATCGCCCGCTACGGCACCGAGGAACAGCGCCGCCGCTGGCTGCCCGGCCTCGCCGACGGCACCCGCCGGATGGCCTTCGGCATCACCGAACCCGACGCCGGCTCCAACTCCCACCGGATCGCCACCGTCGCCCGCCGCGACGGCGAGGACTGGCTGCTCACCGGCCGCAAGGTCTTCATCTCCGGCATCGACCACGCCGATGCCGTGCTCTTCGTCGCCCGCACCGAGGACGCCCGCACCGGGCGGCTGCGGCCCTCGCTCTTCGTCGTCCCCCGCGACACCCCCGGCTTCGAGTACCGGGCCATCCCGATGGAGCTGGTCGCCGCGGAGAAGCAGTTCCAGGTCTTCCTGGACGACGTCCGGCTGCCCGCGGACGCCCTGGTCGGCGACGAGGACGCCGGCCTGCTGCAGCTCTTCGCCGGCCTCAACCCCGAACGGATCATGACCGCGGCGTTCTCCATCGGCGCCGCCCGCCGCGCCCTCGACACCGCCGTCGACTACGCCCGCACCCGCACCGTCTGGGACACCCCGATCGGCGCCCACCAGGGCATAGCCCACCCGCTCGCCCAGTGCGCCATCGAGGTCGAGCTCGCCCGGCTGATGACCCAGAAGGCCGCCCACCTGTACGACGCCGGGGACGACCTCGCGGCGGGCGAAGCCGCGAACATGGCCAAGTACGCCGCGGCGGAGGCCGCCTGCCGGGCCGTCGACCAGGCCGTCCAGACCCTCGGCGGCAACGGCCTCACCCAGGAGTACGGCCTCGCCGCCCTCCTCACCGTCACCCGCGTCGGCCGGGTCGCCCCGGTCAGCCGCGAGATGGTCCTCAACTACGTCGCCCAGCACACCCTCGGCCTCCCGCGGTCGTACTAGGACGGGTATGCACCAGGGGCGCTGGGGGGGTGCCCCAGCGCCCCTGGGTGGCCGCCCCTTTCCCCTGAGTGGTCACCCACTTCCCCCGGGTGGTTGACCCGCGCCCCTGGTGAGGTGCCCGCCCACGCAAAGGATCGCTGCACGCCCTCTGGGCTGCGGGGCGGAAAACGGGCAGGCTGTCACCCGGCAACCTGGCAGCACCGCGAGCTCCCCACCACCCCCGCCGGAGGTATGCATGGTGTTCCGCAGCGACCACCCCGAGATCGAGCCCGTCGACCTGCCGATCCACGACGCCGTCCTCGGTGACCTGAACGGCCGGGCCGGGCTGCCCGCCCTGGTCGACGGCGTCACCGGCCGCACCCTCAGCTACGCCGAGCTCGACCTCGCCGCCCGCCGGACCGCGGCCGGCCTCGCCGAGGCGGGTGTCCGCCAGGGGGACGTGGTCGCGCTGTTCAGTCCGAACACCATCGCCTGGCCGGTCGCCTTCTACGGCGCGACCCGCACCGGCGCCACCGTCACCACGGTCAGTTCGCTCGCCACCGCGGGCGAACTCGCCGGGCAGTTGCGCGACAGCGGTGCCCGCTGGATCGTCACCGTCTCCGCCTTCCTGCCGGTCGCGACCGAGGCCGCCGCCGCGCTCGCCGCCGAGGGCCGTCCGATCGCGGAGGTCTTCGTCTGCGACGAGGCCCCCGGCCACCGCTCGCTCGCCGACCTCGCCGCGACCACCGCGGCGGAGCCCGCGCCGCGGATCGACGCCGGCGACCTCGCCGTGCTGCCGTACTCCAGCGGCACCACCGGCCTGCCGAAGGGCGTGATGCTCACCCACCGGTCGATCGGCTCGAACCTGGCGCAGACCGACTCGGTGCACGCCACCGCCGCCGGTGAGCGGATCATCGCCGTGCTGCCCTTCTTCCACATCTACGGCCTGACGGCGCTGCTCAACCACCCGCTGCGCTGCGGCTCGACCGTCGTCGTGCTGCCCCGTTTCGACCTGGAGCAGTTCCTGCGGACCATCCAGGAGCAGCGGATCGAGGGCGTCTTCGCCGCACCGCCGATGGTCCTCGCGCTGGCCAAGCACCCGCTGGTCGACCGGTACGACCTGTCCTCGGTGAAGTACGTGCTCAGCGCCGCCGCCCCGCTGGACGCCGAGCTCGCCGACGCCGCCGCCCGCCGGCTCGGCCTGCCGCGCATCCACCAGGGCTACGGCATGACCGAGCTCTCCCCGGTCACCCACGTCGTCCCGCTGGACGACCCGGCGCCACCGCCCGGCACGGTCGGGAAGATGGTGGCCTCCACCGAGCTGAGGATCGTCTCGCTGGACGACCCCGACACCGACCTGCCGACGGGTCAGCGCGGAGAGCTGCTCTTCCGCGGCCCGCAGGTGATGAAGGGCTACTTCGGCCGCCAGTCGGAGACCGACGCGATGCTGGACGCCGACGGCTGGCTGCACACCGGTGACGTCGGCTACGTCGACGAGGACGGCTACCTCTTCGTCGTCGACCGGGTGAAGGAGCTGATCAAGTACAAGGGGTACCAGGTCGCGCCCGCCGAGCTGGAGGCGCTGCTGCTCACCCACCCGGAGATCGCGGACGCCGCGGTGGTCGGTGTCACCGGCGAGGACGGCACCGAGCGCCCGAAGGCCTTCGTGGTGCGGGCCCCCGGCAGCGAGTTGACCGGGGCCCAGGTCCAGGAGTACGTGGCGGCGCAGGTCGCCCCGTACAAGAAGGTGCGGGCGGTGGAGTTCCTCGACGCGGTGCCGAAGTCCGCGAGCGGCAAGATCCTCCGCCGCGAGCTGCGGGCCCGCCCGTCCGCCACCGGCGCGCCGGCGATCTGAGAGGATCGGGCGCAACCGCCGTACACCGCCACCGGAAAGCCAGGCCATGACCGCCCACGCCGCCGCCCTGCGCACCCCGCAGCAGGACCGAAGCCGCGCCACCCGCCGCCGCCTGCTGGAGGCCGCCGTGGAGTGCCTGGCCGAGCTGGGCTGGCAGGGTTCGACGGTCGCCGTGGTCGCCGAGCGGGCCGGGGTGACGCGGGGCGCGGCCCAGCACCACTTCCCGACCCGCGAGGACCTCTTCACGGCGGCCGTCGAGCACGTCGCCGACGAGCGGCTGGCCCAGGTGCGGGCCAGCGCCGAGCAGCTGCCGCCGGCCGGTCCGGGGCGCACCGAGGCAGTGGTCTCCATGATCGTCCGGCTCTACACCGGTCCGCTGTTCCGCGCCGCGCTGCACCTGTGGGTGGCCGCCGCCACCGAGGACGCGCTGCGCGAGCGTATCGTCGCGCTGGAGAACCACGTCGGCCGGGAGTCCCACCGGGCCGCCGTGGAGTTCCTCGGCGCGGACGAGTCCCGGCCCGGGGTGCGGGAGACCGTGCAGGCCACCATGGACATGGCCCGTGGCCTGGGCCTGGCCAACCTGCTGACCGACGACGGGGCCCGCCGGGCCGGCATCGTCCGCCAGTGGGCCGGGCTGCTGGAGGCGGCACTGGCCGGCGGGGGACCGGCCGCGGACGGTCCGGCCGGCGGGAGACCGGCGTGCTGAGTACGAACAGACCGCGCCCGACCGGCCGGCGACCCGCAGTCGCCGTCCGGCCGGGCTTTGTGCAGTCTGGTGGGGACCGGATTGGCCGGCCTCCCACCGGGAAGGTACCGGGCAGGTGAACTCCTGAAGATGCACGGATTCGACTGGACCGCCACCGACGGCGCCGGCCGCGGTGAGGCGGGCGCCGCTTCGGCGCGCCTGGCCGGACACCGGCTGGTGCCGCTCGCCACCGCCCTCCTCCAGGAGGACGGCCGCGTCCTGCACTGGAGCGAGGAGGCCGAGGCGCTCTCCGGCCACTCCGCCGAGGAGGCCGTCGGCTCCTACGCGGCCGAGCTGCTCGTCCCCGAGGGCCGGCGCCACCAGGCCGGCGAGCTGTTCGAGCAGATCATGGCGGGCTCCGGCTGGTCCGGCATCCACCCGATCCGGCACCGGGACGGCTCCGACGTCGAGATCGAGTTCCACACCTACCCGATCGCCGGCCCCGGCGGTCAGCACCTGCTGCTGGTCACCGGCTCCGACGTGCGCGCGCTGCGCCAGGTGGAGGCGGACCTCGCCGTCCTCGACGGCATCTTCAACCAGTCCCCGATCGGGATGGCGGTCTACGACACCGACCTGCGCTTCGTCCGGCTCAACCAAGCCCTCGCCAAGATCAACGGCGTGCCGGTGGACGAGCACATCGGCCGCCGGGTCTCCGGCGTGCTGCCGGGCCTCAACAGTGCCGAGATCGAGGCCGTGATGCGCCAGGTGCTCACCACCGGCCGCCCGATCGTCGACGCCCGCTCGCACGGCCGCACCCCCGGCGAGCCGCGCCGCGACCGCGCCTGGTCCGCCTCCTACTTCCGGCTGGAGGACTCCACCGGCCGGGTGCTCGGCGTCAGCTCCTCGCTGATCGACGTCACCGAGCGCTTCCAGGCCGAGGCGCGTGCCGCGCGCGCCCAGGAGCGCCTCGCCCTGCTCGCCGAGGCCACCGCCCGCATCGGCACCACCCTCGACCTGCAGCGCACCGCCGAGGAGCTGATCGAGGCGGTCATCCCGCGGTTCGCCGACTTCGCCACCGTCGACCTGCTGGAGCCGGTGCTGCGCGGCGAGGAGCCCGCCCCCATCCAGCCGGACAAGCCGATCCTCGTCCGCGCCGTCGCCGTCGGCGAGGCCTACGAGGCCGGGCTCACCCGGGCCGCCGACGCCGTCGGCGCGACCACCGAGTACGACGCCCAGCGCGTCTACACCCAGTGCCTGCGCAGCGGTCGGCCGCTGCTGCGCTCGCACGTCGACGAGGAGGTGCTGCGCGGCCTGGTGCCCAGCTCCGACCGGGTCGGCCCGGGCATCGCCGCGGGCGTGCACTCCTACCTGATGGTGCCGGTCCTGGCCCGCGGGATGGTGCTCGGCGGCGCCGAGTTCGTCCGCACCCGCAACCCCGAGCCGTTCACCGCCGCCGACGTCGCCCTCGCCGAGGAACTCGTCGCCCGCGCCGCCCTCGCCATCGACAACGCCCGGCTCTACCGGCGCGAGCGCGAGACCGCCCTCACCCTGCAGCGCAGCCTGCTGCCGCAGGAGATCCACCGCACCCTCGGCCTGGAGATCGCCCACCGCTACCTGCCGAGCAGCCTGGTCTCCGAGGTCGGCGGCGACTGGTTCGACGTGGTGCCGCTCTCCTGCGGCCGGGTCGCCCTGGTCGTCGGCGACGTGATGGGCCACGGCATCCGGGCCGCCGCCACCATGGGCCAGCTGCGCACCGTCGCCCGCACCCTGGCCACCCTCGACCTGCCGCCCGAGCAGGTGCTCACCCGCCTCGACGAGACCGCCAACGCCATCGGCGAGGGCCAGTTCGCCACCTGCATCTGCCTGGTCTACGACCCCGTGGACCGCACCTGCACGGTCGCCTCGGCCGGGCACCTGCCGCCCGTCCGGATCGCCCCGGACGGCACCGCCAGCACGGTCGACCTGCCGCCCGGCGTCCCGCTCGGCATCGGCGGCGCCGGTTTCGAGAGCGTCGAGTTCACCCTGCCGGTCGGTGCGACCGTCGCCCTCTACACCGACGGACTGATCGAACGCCGGGGCCAGGACATCGACGAGGGCATCGCCCTGCTCGCCCGCACCCTCGCCGGCCGCCCGCGGACCCTGGAGGAGAGCGCCGACGCGGTGCTCGCCGCGCTGGTCGCCGAGGGCACCGACGATGACATCGCGATGATCCTCGCCCGCGCGCTGCCCGTCCCCGCCGAGCGGATCGCCACCCTCGACCTCCCGGGCGAGGGCCCGCTGCCCGCGCAGGCCCGCCGCTTCACCCGGGCCACCCTGCAGGCCTGGGGCCTGGCCGGGCACTCGGACTTCGCGGAACTGATGGTCAGTGAACTCGTCACCAACGCCCTGCTGCACGCCGATGCGCCGCGCCGGCTGCGGCTCTACCGCGACGACCGCACGCTGACCGTCGAGGTCTCCGACGCCGGCGGCCAGTCACCGCGGCTGCGCTCCTCGGCCGAGGAGGACGAGGGCGGCCGCGGGATGCACCTGGTCAGCGAACTCGCCCACCGCTGGGGCACCCGCCCCACCAAGGAGGGCAAGGTGGTCTGGGCCGAGGTCGAACTTCCTTACCGCGCCGGATAGTTGTTCGAGGAATTCGCCGATTTCCCGCACGGTGCCCGCTGCCGTGCCCGACGATGGAGGTCCGAGCACCGAGCGGCGCGCGGCCGGCCGGCCCCGCGGCGGCAGAGGGGGATCCGAGCGCATGCCCGTGCACCTGGGGGAGCGGTACACGCTGTCCTTCGCCTGCCTGGCCGAGGTGAAGTCGGCCGGTACCGTGGTCACCACCCGGTGGAAGGTCAGCCAGCTGTCCTCGCCGGAGTACCTCCGTCCGCGCGAGGGCGCCGCCACGACCCTCTTCCGCTGCCCGACCTGCCGGACGGACTTCACCGTCCGGGTGGAGAGCCTGGCCAAGGCCCGGGCGAAGCGGCTCGCCAACCTGGTGGCCGGCGTGGTGCTGCTCGCCCTGCTGCTGCTCTGGGTGCCGATGCTGGTGCACTACGGCGGGCAGACGGTGGACGAGTCCCAGGCCGACTCGACCGTCGACACCATCGGCCTGCTCGTCCTGGCGACGGCCGTCTCGTTCGTCGGCGGCCTGACCGCCTTCAAGGTGGGCCGTGCCTACACCGGGATCAACAAGCTGCGCAGGACCACCGGCGAGGGCCGGCCCTCCGTCCGGGTGAGGGGCCACAAGTTCTGGCCGTAGCGGGCGTCAGCCACCGTCGGTGCCGCGGGACCTGACGCCGGGCCAGTCGAGGCGGAGCTGCTGGGCGCGGGGCAGCGAGGCGACCACCAGGTCGTACGAGTCCTCGATCATGTCCAGGACCAGCCGGGCGGGCAGCGAGCCGTCCAGCAGCACGGTGTTCCAGTGGCGCTTGTTGAGGTGCCAGCCGCCGGTGATCGCCGGGTGCTCGGCCCGCAGCCGGACGGCCAGGTCGGGATCGCACTTGAGGCTCACCGACAACGGCGAGCCCTCCAGCGCGCTGAGGGCGAACATCTTCCCGCCGACCTTGAACACCGAGGTCTCGGCGTTGAACGGGAAGGTCTCCTCGGCGCCGTTCAGTGCCAGGCAGGCCGTCTTGAGGGCTTCGGGCGTCATACCCCCAGTCTGCCCCGCCGCACCGACAGCCCGTCGGACGGGCCGCCGGTGCGGCGGAGGGGTGCGGTCACCCGGTGTCCGCACCCCGCGCGCCTGCCGGCACCAGCAGGCGCAGCGCACCCGGCACCACCTCGACCTGCACCGGCAGCGGGCCGATGTACTCGCCGTCGGCGTAGGCGGTGATGCCGGGGGACTCGATGCGCAGCGAGGAGGTCCGGTGGATCTCGACCTCCTGGTGCTGCACGTGGGTGCCCTTGAAGACGGTCGGGAAGAACCGGGCCACCTTCAGCCGCGGCATCGCCCGGACGACCGTCAGGTCGAACAGCCCGTCGGCCGGGTCGGCCTGCGGGCACATCCGCATGCCGCCGCCGTAGCTGCTGGTGTTGCCCACCGCGGCGAGCACGAGGTCGCGCTCGATGACCGTGCCGTCCGCCAGCACCAGGCGGAACGGCAGCGGCCGCAGGTTGGCGAACTCGACCAGGATCGCCAGGTTGTAGCGCATCCGGCCGCGCGGCCACCGCAGCCGGTTGGTGCGGTCGCTGACCAGCGAGTCGAAGCCGGCGGCGAGCACCGAGCCGAACCAGCGCCCGGTGCCGTCCGCGGTGGTGGCCCTGCCCAGGTCGACGGTGGCGGTGCGGCCCGCGGCGATCACGTCGGCGGCCGCCTCCGGGTCGCCGAGCGGCAGCCCGTACGCCCGGGCGTGGTCGTTGCCGGTGCCGGCCGGGACGATGCCCAGCGGGGTGCCGGTGCCGGCCAGGGCCTGCAGCGCGAGGCTGATCATGCCGTCGCCACCGGCGGTGACCAGGGCGTCCACACCGCGGCCGACCGCCTCCCGGGCGAGCCGGATCGCGTCCTCGGGGTCGGCGCCCGCCGTGTTCAGCACCTCGATGCCGTGCTCCCGCAGCCGGGCGGTGGCCCGGCGGGCGGCCTTCTCGGCGTGCCCGGCGCCCGCGGCGGCGTTGGTGAGCACCATGACGCTGCGCGGCGGCCGGCCGGCCGCGGCGGCGGTCAAGGGATCAGCTTGCCGGGGTTGAGGATGCCGACCGGGTCGACGGCGTCCTTGACGGCACGGAGGATCTTCACGCCGAGCGGGCCGATCTCCTGCTCCATCCACGGGCGGTGGTCGGCGCCGACCGCGTGGTGGTGGGTGATGGTGCCGCCGTTCGCCATGATGGCGTCGCAGGCGGCTCGCTTGGCCGCGTCCCACTGGGCGATCGGGTCGCCCTGCTGGGCGCCGACCACGGTGAAGTAGAGCGAGGCGCCCGTCGGGTAGACGTGCGAGATGTGGCAGAGCACCAGGCCGTTGGCGCCGAGCCCGGCCTGCAGCGCGGCCGTGACGGCCGTCCGGAGCCGGTCCAGGTTCGCCCAGTCGGTGGCGGTCTCCAGGGTCTCGCAGAGCGCGCCGCTGTCCAGCAGCGCGTCGCGCAGGTACGGGGCGGAGAATCGGCCGTGCTCCCAGCCGACGGCCGGCTCGGCGCCCAGCGAGGTGCCGCCGGCGGCGAGCATGACGGCCCGGGTCCGCTCGTGGCGGGCCTCGGCCTGCTCCTTGGCGCCCTCGAAGACGGTGACGGCCAGGCAGCCGCCGGTGACCTGGGTACCGCCGATCTTCTCGGTCATCGCCAGGTTGACGGCGGTCTCGGCCTCGTCCGACAGCCGGATCACCGTCGGGCCGGTGCCCTGCTGCTCGACGGCGCGCAGTGCGGCGGCGCCGGTGGCGAAGTCGGGGAAGCTCCAGGCCTCGTGGACCTTGGCGGCGGGCAGCGGGTGGATCCGCACCCGTACCCGGGTGATGACGCCGAAGACGCCCTCGGAGCCGAGGAACAGCTCGCGCAGGTCCGGGCCGGCGGCCGAGGCGGGGGCACGGCCCAGGTCCAGCACCCCGGCCGGGGTGACCACGCGCAGACCGCGGACCATCTCGTCGAAGCGGCCGTGGCCGGCCGAGTCCTGGCCGGAGGAGCGGGTGGCGGCGAAGCCGCCGACGGTCGCGTAGCGGAAGCTCTGCGGGTAGTGGCCGAGCTCCCAGCCGCGCTCGGCGAGCAGCTCCTCGGCGCGCGGGCCGGTGAGGCCGGCGCCGAGCACCGCCTCGCCGGAGACCTCGTCGAGCGCGTGCAGGGCGTCCAGGCGGCGCAGGTCGAGCGAGACGACGGCGCCGAAGGAACCGCGGACGGGGTCGAGGCCGCCGACCACGCTGGTGCCGCCGCCGAAGGGCACCACGGCGATCCGGCGCTCGGCGCAGACCGCGAGGACGGCGGCGATCTCCTCCTCGCTGCCGGGCAGCAGCACCGCGTCCGGTGCGTCCTGCGGCTCGCGGCTGCGGCGGCGCAGCAGGTCCGGGGTGGACTTGCCGCCGGCCCGGGGCAGCCGGTCCGCGTCGGCCGTGCTGAGGTGTGCGGCGCCGACCACGGCCGCGAGGGCGGTGACGTCCTCGGCGGCGAGGGCGGAGGGCCGCAGCCGGACGTCCTCGGCGGCCAGCAGCGCGGCCGCGGCGACCGCCGAGACGCCGAGGGCGGCGGCCAGCAGGCCCTTGACGTCCTCGGGGAGCGGCTTGGCGAGGGCCGGGTCGCCCCAGGCGTCCCACTTCATCGGGGGGAGGGGCAGCGCGGCGGCGCCGTCCTGACCTGCTTGCGTCTCAGATGCCATGCGTTACAGTATTACGCATTATGTCAAGCAGTAACGAGACCGGGCCGACGGGCCCCGCCGCACCGGCGACGAGCACCGACGACGCGATCCTCGACGCCGCCGCCCACCTGGTCGTCCACCTCGGCGTCCAGCGCACCCAACTGGCGGAGATCGCCCGCCGCGCCGGGGTCAGCCGACCGACCGTCTACCGCCGCTGGCCGGACGTCCGCGCGGTCATCGGCGCCCTGCTCACCCGCGAGATCCGCCGCACCCAGGAGCAGGTCGTCCTCACCGGCGAGGACCGCGAGGCCTTCGTCGACGCCGTCGTCGAGGTCGCCGTCCGGCTGCGCGACCACCCGGTGATCGGCGCCCTGCTGCACTCCGACACGATCACCGAGTACGTCGTCGAACGGCTCGGCACCAGCCAGCGCGGCCTGCTCGACGCCATCGGCGCCGCCGTCCTCCAGGGCCAGCGGCACGGCTCCATCCGCGCCGGCGAACCCACCGAGATGGCCGCCATGGTGCTGCTCATCGCCCAGTCCACCGTCCAGTCGCACCGCATGGTCGCGCAGCTGCTGCCCGAGCAGGCCTGGCGCCGCGAACTGGCCCGCGCCCTGAACGGCTACCTCGCACCCTGACCGCCGCCACCTGACGCCGCCCCGCCCGCCGCCGCCTGCCGCCGACCCGAACGGATACCCCGCGCCGTGACCTCTGCCGCTGCCGCCTCCGCAGCCGGATTCGCCGGAACCAGCGCCCTCAACGCCCGCCGCCGGACGGCCGAACTCGCCGCCCTCGGCGACACCCCGGACATCGACCTGCTGGTCGTCGGCGGCGGCATCACCGGCGTCGGCACCGCCCTCGACGCGGCCGCCCGCGGGCTGCGCACCGTGCTGGTCGAATCCCGCGACCTCGCCTTCGGCACCAGCCGCTGGAGCTCCAAGCTCGTCCACGGCGGCCTGCGCTACCTCGCCTCCGGCCGGATCGGGGTCGCCCGCGAGAGCGCCGTCGAGCGCGGCATCCTGATGACCCGCACCGCCCCGCACCTGGTGCGCGCCCTGCCGCAGCTCGTCCCGCTGCTGCCCTCCGTCGGCCGCGGGCAGGCCGCGCTCGTCCGGGCCGGCTTCCTGGCCGGCGACGCACTGCGGGCCGTGGCCGGCACGCCCGCCGCCGTGCTGCCCCGGGTCCGCAGGATCGGCGCCGAGGAGACCGTCCGGCTGGTCCCCGCCGTCCGCACCGTCGGGCTGTCCGGTGCGCTCGTCGCCCACGACGGCCAACTCGTCGACGACGCACGGCTGGTGGTCGCCGTCGCCCGGACGGCCGCGCACCACGGGGCGACCGTGCTCACCCGGGTCCGCGCCGACCGGGTCACCGGCACCTCCGCCCGGCTCACCGACACGCTCACCGGCGAGACCCTCACCGTGACCGCCCGCGCCGTCGTCAACGCCGCCGGCGTCTGGGCGGGCGAGGTCGACGACGCCGTCCGGCTGCGGCCCAGCCGCGGCACCCACCTGGTGCTGGACGCCGCCGCCCTCGGCCACCCGCGGGCCGCCCTCACCGTGCCGGTGCCCGGCTCCACCAGCCGCTTCGTCTTCGCCCTGCCGCAGCAACTCGGCCGGGTCGCCGTCGGCCTCACCGACGAGGACGCCCCCGGACCGATCCCGGACGAGCCGCAGCCGACCGGAACCGAGATCGCCTTCCTGCTCGACACCGTGAACACCGCGCTGCAGACCGCCCTCACCCGCGAGGACGTCCGCGGCGCCTTCGCCGGCCTGCGCCCCCTCATCGACACCGGCGGCGGCGCCACCGCCGACCTCTCGCGCAAGCACGCCGTGCTCGACTCCCCGAACGGTGTCATCACCGTCGTCGGCGGCAAGCTGACCACCTACCGGCAGATGGCCGAGGACGCCGTCGACACCGCCGTCCGCCTCCGCGGACTCTCCGCCGGGCCCTGCCTCACCCGCCGTCTGCCCCTGGTCGGCGCCCCCGGCCGCAGCGACAGCCGGCCCACCGCCGGTCTGCCCGCCTCCCTCGTCGCCCGCCACGGCGGCCTCGCCGCCGACGTCGCCGCCGCCGCGGTCCCCCGGCCCCTGGAGCCGGTGGCCGAAGGCCTCGACGTCACCCGCGCCGAGATCGCCTACGCCCTCACCCACGAAGGCGCCCTCGACACCGAGGACGTCCTGCACCGCCGCACCCGCATCGGCCTCGTCCCCGCCGACGCCGACCGCGCCCGCCCCGCGGTCGAGGAGATCGCTGGGGGTTGAGGCCGTACCACACGCACCGTCAACTCCACGAAGTGACATCTGTTCAGGGATCCGACCCGCTACCGTGACAGCGAGTCGACCGGACGTCGGGAGCGTCCGGCGCGTCTGGGGGTGGGGTCATGGAGATCGGTCTGGCGGATGCCGTGGACGCCGTGCGCAAGGAACTCCTGGAGGCGGCCGTCAGGGGAGCGGACCAGCCGCTCTCCTTCGAGGTCGGCCCGATCGAGATGGAGTTCGAGATCGAACTGCGCGCCGAGGCGAAGGCGGGCGGCAAGTTCAAGGCCTGGGTCGTCTCCGCCGAGACCGAGGCGGGAGTGTCCCGTGGCCGTACCCACCGGGTGGCGTTCACGCTGACCCCGCGCGCCGGTGGGCCCGCCGACTCCCTGCCGGACGCCGACGGCTCGACACCGCGACGCAGCTGGACCATCGACGACCACGTGGACGGCGACGACGCCGAGGACGTCTCGGACCGCATCGCGCACTGACCGGCTCCCGGCGCGTACGCCGTAGCACGGCCGAGTACACGAGGGGGGGGACCGATGGACGAGTCACGTCTGGTCGCGGTGCAGAGCGGGAAGAGCAGGAGCAGCGGGTACGCGATCGGTCCGCGCCTCGTGCTCGCCTCCGCCCACGGCGTGGGCCCGGTGGGACAGACCGTGCGGGTATGGCGACCGGGCCACCAACCGCACCACGACGCGCACGTGGTGTGGCGCGGCACGCCCGAAGGCCGTGACGACGCGGCCCTGCTGCACATCGAGGACCCCACGTGGCAGGAGCCCGCGGGCCGGTCCGAGTCGTGGGGGCGGATGGCGACCATGCGCCCCGGGCAGCAGTGCGAGACCTGGGGCGTCCCGCGCGCCATCCAGATCCCGGGACGGCCGGAGCAACGGCGCGTCCCCGCCGAGACCATGCAACTGGTCGGCACCGTCAACCCGGGCACCGGCTACGTCGGGAACCGGTACTTCCTCGCCCTCTCCGACCATCCGCTGCTCCCCGGCCGCGACGGTGAACTGCCGTGGGCCGGACTGTCCGGTGCGGCCGTCACGAGTGGCGGACTGCTCGTCGGCGTCGTCAAAGCGGAAGCGCCCGAGTTCGGCCACGGCCTGCTGGAGATCGTCCCAGCCTACGTGCTGCACGCCGACAAGAGCTTCCTGAAGGCCCTGGAGGACCACGGGGCCGACTCCTCCACCCTCGGCCAGGCGGAGTTCGACCGGCTGCGCCGCACCGACGCCCCAGGACCGACGATCGGCCCGCTGCCGCCCGGCAGTCTGCTGGAGGCCGGCCGGCAGGTCGTCGGGTTCCACGGACGGGAGGACATCCTCCGTCGTCTGAGGGAGTGGGCCGAGCCGCCGGGCTTCGGCGTTCGCCTGATCCACGGACCGGGAGGCCAGGGCAAGACCCGTCTGGCCGCGCGGCTGGCGGAGCTCCTGCAGGAGGACGACAAGCGGTGGACGGTGCTGTGGCCGGATCCCGGCGCCGGCCAGGAGGAACTGGCCCGTGTCCAGGACACGGTTGCTCCCATGCTGGTGGTCCTCGACTACGCCGAGGCGAGACGGGACCAGCTGTCGGGACTGTTGGAAGCCGGTCGACTTCACCGTGGCAGTGTTCCCCTCAAGGTGCTCCTGCTCGCCCGTACCGCCGGCGGCTGGTGGGACGACGTCCAATTCATGCCCGCGGGCGTCGCGCTGAGGCGAGCACCCGTCGATGAGCTCCCGGCGCTTGCGCCGGACCGGGAGACGCGGGCACTGCTCTATCGGCAGGCGCTGAGCAGTTTTGCCGAGCGATTGGCAGACCCGGTCGGCGTGCGCCCGGAGGAGACGTGGAGAGCCCGGGCGGCTGCCCGACCCGAACCCTCCTCCGCGGCACTGGCTTCGGGTAATGTCCTGACGCTGCACATGACGGCTCTGGCCGACCTACTGGACGCCGGTCTGGGCACTGGCGGCCGATCGGAGGCCGGTGCCGCTCCGCGGGACGGCAAGGACGCCGAGGACCGCATCCTCGACCACGAGCAGCTCTACTGGATGGAGGTCGCCAGGCAACACGACCTGCCGAACGGTATCCGTCGCTTGCCGGTGCTCGGCGAAGCCCTCGCCACTGCGGTGCTTCTGGGCGGTGCGCCGCTCGACGAGTTTGACCGGGAAGTCCTGCTGCGCAGGGCACCCATCCTCGCGGATCTCAAGGTGCACGAGATGTCCGTCGTCCGGGAATGGGTCGATTCCGTTTACCCCTCGCCGGCCGGGTCGCCGTGGGAGACCCTGCAGCCGGACCGGCTGGCGGAACGCTTCGTCGGCAACCACCTCGTGCGGAACCGCAGGCTCGTCCACGGTCTACTGGCCCCGGACGGAAACGGACGCGAACCGGAGACGGGGATCAGCGCCGCCCAGTCGGTCCGGCTGCTCACCGTGATCGCCCGTGCTGCCGCCCACACCCCGCTGCTCGGTCGGCTGGACGGGTTGCTCACCGACGTGTGCACCCGCCACGCCGGTCGGCTCGGAACGGCCACTATGGACGTGGCCACCCAGGTGGAGCGACCGCAGCCGCTGGTGGACGCCCTGTGGATGCGTACCGAGGACCCGGCGACGCCGCTCGCCGAGCTGGCGGACCTGGCCGATCGGCTGCCGGACCGGTCGCACGTTCTGGCGGACTGGGCGCTACGGCTGATGGAGCGGCTGGTGGAAGTCCGCACGGCTGCCAGGGCGGTGACCGCCGAGGACACGATCGCGCTCGGTGTCGACCACCGTCGCCTGGCCAAGCGGCTGCTGGAACTCAATCGGGCTGCCAAGGGGTTGGAGGCCGCTGATCGGGCTGTGGAGCTGCTCGAATCGCTGATGGAGACCGACCCCGGGGCCGTCCGGTTCCATTTGGCCGCTGCCTTGAACAACCGGGCGGTGTGCCTCGGAGTGCTGGGCCGGCGCAGCGAGGCCATCGAACCGGCCCACCGGGCGGTCGAGCACTACCGCATCGTGGTCGGCGGCGATTCCGTCCCCCCGGAGGCCCCCGGCCAGCTGGTGCGCTGCCTGAGCGGACTGTCGGATGCCCAGCGCAACCTCGGGCGGCACAAGGACGCGCTGAGGACGGCCGAGGAGGCAGTGGCCGTCGAGCGGACCTTCGTTCCGGACGGCGGCCCCGAGGCGGTGTCGAGTCTCGCCGCGCGGCTGAACAACCTCTCCATCCGGCACACCGACCTGGGCCAGTACCGTCAGGCCTTCGAGGCCGCGGCCGAGGCGGTGGACCTGTGCGAGCCCCTTGCCGAGCAGTACCCGGATGCCTACCTGAACGACCTGAGCCGCGTACTGGGCACGCTGTCCACGTGCTACGGAGGCCTGGGAGACCGGGAGAAGGCCCTGGAGTTGGCGCAGCGGTGTGTCGACATCCGCGAACGGCTCCACCGGGACCGCCCCGAGACGTACCGCCACGACCTCGCCCAAGGGCTCAACTCCCTGGCGATCGACCTCGGCGAACTGGGGCACATGGACCGGGCGGCAGCGGTGGCCGAGCGGTCGGTCGAGCTGTTCCGGAAGCTGGACGGCCCGCACGCGCGCGGTCGCCGGCACGAACTGGCGAACGTGCTGAACACCTTGGCCAACCGGCGCGCCGACATCGGAGACCCCGCCGGCGCCCTGGAGGCGATCAAGGAGGCGTGCGACATCTACCGCGAGCTCGACACGGAACTGCCCGGTGTGTTCACCGCGGACCTGGCGATGTGCCTCGGCACCATGGCGAGCTGTCTGGAGGGACTCGGGCGGCGCGAGGACGCCATCGCGCTGAGCTTCGAGGCCGTTGAGCTCAATCGCAGGCTGGTCCCGCGGGATCCGGGATCGATCGCCGTGTACTTCGCCGCGGTGCTCCACAACCTCCGTCTGTACCTGGAAGCCGCGGGCCGGACGGCCGATGCGCTGGAACTCGTCGACGAGGGACTGGCGACGTACGCGGATCCCCACGCGGCCCATGCCGTCGCCCTCTACCCCGTGACGGCGGAGTTGTTGCTCAGCCGGGCGATGTGCCTGCGCGAGCTCGGGCGAACGGACGAGTCGATGGCTCCGGCGCGGGAGCTCGTCGAGATCGCGAGGCGGATGGCCGTGCTTCCGTCCGGGCCGGGGCCGGCCGACCTGGTCCAGAAGCTCGACTTCCTCGGCACGATCGCCTTCGGCGCCGGGCACACCACCGAGAGCGCGGACGCCTTGGTGGAGCAGGCCGGGCTGCTGCGGCAACTCGCACGGGTCCACCCGCAGCGGTACGAAGGGGAGCTGGCCGACGTGCTCGGCTACGCCAAGAACCTGCTCTCCATGGTGGGACGCACTGACGAGGCGGAGGCGCTGGCCCGTGAGGCGGTCGAGGTCCGCGGCAGGATCGCCGATCACGGTGGGGCCGCCGAGCGTGTCCGATTCGTTGCCGAGCTGGCCGGGTTCGCCGATGCCCTGATGGCGCGCCTGCAAGCGGCCGAGGCGCTGGCCGTCCTCGACCTGGCACGGCAGCAGGAGGCCGAGCTGACGGCGGAGGAAGCCGACGCGCACCGGGGGACGCTCGTGTTGGCCCAACGCGTTCGGTCGCAACTCCTGGTGATGGTGGGGCGCCGGGAAGAGGCACTCTCCTTCGCGCGGGAGTCCGTGCTTGCCGCCGAGCGGATCGCCGAGTCCGATCCCACGCGGACCTTGACCCTCCTCATGGCCCACTTCTCGCTCGGGTCGCTCCTGGTCGACGACAGGCAGCGCGAGGAGTCACTGGTGCACCTCCGGCGGGCGGTGGCCCTCTGCCGGCCCCTCGCGGAGGCCGCCGAGCCCGGGTGCGAGATCCTGATGGCCTCCTGCCTCGGTGGACTGGGCGCGGCCCTGGCGCTCGAGCCGGCCGAGCCGGAGCGGATGCTGAAGGCGACCGGTGAGGCGCTGGACATCTGCCGTCGGCTCTGCGAGGCCGACCCGGTGCGCGGACGGGGCGGACTCGCCCATGCGGCGGTCCAGCACAGCCTGGGGCTCGCCGGGGCCGGCCGTGCCGAGGAGGGCAGCGAACTCGCCGTGGAAGCACTGCGCCTGGCCCGGGAACTGGCCGATGTCGAACGACGCGTCCACCTGTTCGAACTCGGCGAGGCGCTCTACGCGTACGCCGATGTCCACGCTCGCACCGGCAGGGAGGCCGTGGCGGCATCGGCCGCGCTGGACGAGCTGGCGGATCTTCTGGAGATCCTGCGAGAGGACCAGCCCAGCCTGGTGGAGCAGATGACCGACAAGATCGCCACCGTCCGGGAACGCCTGCCCGGTTGAGCGGCCGGGACCGGGCACGGACCGTCCCCGTCCCGTCCACTACGCTCCTGACCCGGTGTCAACCGGACGGGGGAGTGGCGGGTGCCGGCGTACGAGGAGCTGGGTGAAGCGGAGCGGCGGCTGTGGGAGGCGTTCCCGCGCGGGGAGGAGCTCGACCTGCGGGGTGCGGCGGACACGGCCGTCCGGGCGGAGGTGGTGGCCGCGCTGCTGCTCGGCGGCGGGCCGGCCACCGTCCGCGGGCGGGTCGGCGGGCTGCGGCTCGTCGGCGCCACCGTCACCGGGCAGTTGGACCTCACCGGGGCCGCCGTCGAGCTGCCGGTGCAGGTGCGGGACTGCACCTTCGAGCAGCGGGTGCTGCTGCGCGGGGCGACCGTGCGCTCGACCTCCTTCCTCAAGTGCCAGCTGCCGGGCCTGGACGGCTGGCTGCTGCGGGTGGACGGCAACCTGTTCTTCGAGGACTCGGTGATCGAGGGCAGGCTCACCCTCACCCGCGCCCACATCACCGGCGAACTCCGGCTCAGCGGCGTCCGGTTGACCGCATCGGAGCTGCTGGAGCCGGCGGGCCCCGAGGAGCGGCCGGCACCGGCCTGGGCGCTCTGGGCCGGCGGGCTGGTCATGGAGGGCGGCTGCTTCGCCCGGAAGGGCTTCCGTTCCCGCGGCGGGCTGCGCCTGGTCGGCGCGACCTTCGGCGGCGGGCTGTTCATGGAGGGCGCGCAGATCGACAACCCCGGCGGCGAGGCCTTCTCCGGGGACGACCTCACCGCCTCCACCATGATCCTCACCGAGGGGTTCACCGCCCGCGGCGTGCTGAAGCTGCCCGGGGCGACCGTCCGCAGCCGCCTCTCGCTGGACGGCGCCCGCCTGCACGGCGACGGCACCACCGCCCTGGACGCCACCCGCCTCACCGCCGGAGACCTGCACCTCACCCCGGCCGCCGTCCCCGAGGGCACGGTCGACCTGAGCGCCGCCCAGGTCGCCGTCCTGCACGACAACGTGCCCGCGCGCAGCGCCGACACCCGGCTCGACGGACTCGTGTACACCTCCCTGCAGGGCGCCACCGGCCTCGACGACCGCCTCGCCTGGCTGGGCCGCACCCCCGGCTACACCCCGCAGCCGTACGAGCAGCTGGCGGCCTGGTACCGGCGGATCGGCCACGACGACGACGCCCGCCGGGTGCTGCTGGCCAAGCAGCGCCGCCGCCGGCGCACCCTCGGACCGCTCGGCCGGGTCTGGGGCCGGCTCCTCGACGCGACCGTCGGCTACGGCTACCGCCCGTGGCAGGCCGCGGTCTGGCTGGCGGCCCTGATCGCGGCCGGTACAGCGGCGTTCAGCCACGGCTCGCCGACCGCCGTCCAGGCGGGGCAGGGGGCGCCGTTCAACCCGCTGATCTACACGATGGACCTGCTGATACCCATCGGCGGGTTCGGCCAGCGCACCGCCTGGTACTGGACGGGCCTGCACCAGTGGCTCGGCTACGCCCTGATCGCCGCCGGCTGGCTGCTCACCACCGCCACCCTGGCCGGCGTCACCCGTTCGCTGAACCGCAGTTGAGCACGGTGCCCGACCGACCGCACGGACCCGAAAGGCAGTCTCCCGTGACCCTCCCGGCCGATGCCCTCCGCCGCGACGCGGACGGCACCCCGACCGCCCTGCGCGCCCCGCACGCCGACCTCACCCGCTGGCCCGCGGACATCGCCGCGTACCCCGGGCTGCGGCTGATCGACCTGGACGGCAACCGGCTCGCCGACCTGCCGCCGTCGGTCGCCGCCCTGCCCGCGCTGCACACCCTGCTGCTGTACGGCAACCGGATCGGCACCGTGCCGCCCGAACTCGGCGACGCGCCCGCACTGCGCCATCTGAGCCTCGGCGGCAACGGCCTGCCCGACGTCCCGGACAGCCTCTGGCGGCTGACCGGCCTGCACTCGCTGAACCTCGCCGAGAACGAACTCACCGGCGTCCCCGACCACATCGGGGCGTTCACCCGCCTGCGGATGCTCGACCTCGGGCACAACCGCCTCGACCACGTCCCCGCGGCCGTCGGCGCGCTGACCGGACTCACCGACTTCCTCTACCTCAGCGACAACGGGTTCACCGCCGTCCCCGAGAGCCTCGGCCGCCTCGACCGGCTCGCCTACCTCAACCTCACCGACAACCGGCTCGGCGCACTGCCGGCGTCGATCGGCGGGCTGGCGGGCCTGCGCGAACTGCGTCTCCACCGCAACCGGTTGACGGCGCTGCCGGACACCATCGGCCGCCTGCCGGCGCTGCGCGAGCTGCACCTCACCGACAACCGGCTCACCGAGCTGCCGGCCGCCGTCGGCGGGCTGGCGGAACTGCGGGTGCTGGACCTGCGGAACAATCCGCTGCGGCGGCTGCCGGAGTCCGTGGCCGGCCTCACCCGGCTGCGGCACCTCGACCTGCGGGCCACCCGGATCACCGAGCTGCCCGCAGGGCTCGCCGCCCTGCCGGACCTGGAGAAGCTCGACCTGCGCTGGACGAAGCCGGAGGTCCTGCCGGACTGGCTGTCGGACCTCCGCGACCGCGGCTGCGCCGTGCTGCTCTGAACCCGGGCACGCGCTCCCCGGCGTCGGCCTCCGGCGGCGGTTCCGGCCGGGCCGCCGCAGAGTGGGTCAGGGCACCTGCGGTTCCGTCCGTCCGTCTCACCCCGGGAGTTCCCGATGTCCAGAGCGATCACCTTCTCCGAGTACGGCGCACCCGAGGTGCTGCGGCTGTCGGAGGTCGACCCGCCGGAGCCCGGACCGGGCCAGGTCCGGATCCGGGTCCGGGCCGCCTCCGTGAACCCGTTCGACCTGAAGATCCGCTCCGGACGGATGGCCGCCGTCGCCCCCGTGAGCTTCCCCGTGGTGCCCGGACTGGACGCGGCCGGTGTCGTCGACGCCGTCGGCGAGAACGCCGGCGCGGCAGTGGGGGACGAGGTCCTCGGCTCCACCGCCGGCGGCAGCTACGCCGAGTACGCTCTGCTGGACCGGCCGGTGGCCAAGCCCCCCGCGCTGTCCTGGGAGGCCGCCGCCTCGCTGGTCACCGTCGGCCGGACGGCGCACCGCGTGCTGGAGCAGCTGGGCGTGCAGGAGGGGCAGACCCTGCTCGTCCACGGCGCCGGCGGCAGCGTCGGGATCATCGCGGTGCAGCTGGCCGCCGCCCGCGGCATCACCGTGGTCGGCACGGCCGGCGAGCAGGAAGTCGAACGCGTCACCGCCATGGGCGCGAGGGTCGTCCGCTACGGCGACGGCTGGGTGGACCGGGTGACGGCCGCGGCCCCGCAGGGCGTCGACTTCGTCCTCGACGCCTCCGGCGCGGGCGTGCTGGCCGACTCCGTCGCCCTGACCGGGGACGCGGGCAGGGTCATCACCATCGCCGACACGGCCGCCGCCGAGCACGGCGTCCGCTTCAGCGCGGGCACCTCCGGCCAGGGCGAGGAGTCCGTGCCCGAGCTGGCCCTCCTGGCCGCCCGGGGGAAGCTCACCGTCCCGATCTGGCGCACGTACCCGCTGGCGGAGGCGGCCCGCGCCCACACCGACCTGGAGGCCCGCCGCAACCGGGGCAAGGCCGTCCTCCTGCCCTGACCCGCCCGCACAGGGGGAGCCGCCGCCGTCGGCCCGTTCCAGCGGCTGCTCCGCGCCCACGGGGAGGTCTCCGGCATCCCGCCGTTCCTGGCGGACCACCCCAACGTCCCGCGCCGTGCGCTGCGGGCCTTCGTGGACGAGGCGGACCCGCGGGTGCGCCTCCTCGCCCTGAAGGACCCCGGGCTGCCCCTCGCGGAGCTGCGGCGGCTCGCGGACTGCGAGGAGCCGTTCCTGCGGGCGGCCGTGGCCCGGCATCCCCACGCCGATGCGGACCTGCTGGAGCGGCTGCTGGCCGACCCGGAACCGCGGGTCGCCGACGACGCGGCGGCCGGGCCGGTGCTGCCGCGGGACCGGATGGAGCGCATCCTCGTCGCGGCCGGACTCTGACGGCGACTCCGCCGGACGCCGTCACCTCCGCCAGGTGCCGGCCGGCGGGGTGCGGGCGACCTGCTCGGTCGTCCGTTGCCGCCCCCGCCCGGACCGGACCGAACGGTCGGAAAGTGTGAAGCGGAACGCAGCCCACCCCGCGCGCGAGTCTGATGATCGTACTTGCTGTGCGAACTTTTGACGGGCCGCCAACTGCTCCGTGCCGGAACGGGGCTGGCCGGGCGGCGCCGATGGCCGTGATCCGGCCCGGGTTGTGCGCGTCCGGGCGTTGCGACGTGCGTGAATCGGCGGCAGGGGCGCGCGGATCCGTCAAGGTTCCCCTCATCGGCCACTGGCGCCCCATCCGTACACCGCGCGCCGGTCCGGCACGCCTTGCGGGAAGTCTGCGCAGCCATCAGAATTCCCGATGAGATTTGATACCGGCGCGAAGGTTTTATTTCATGGGAGGCGAGGCACTCAGCCCACGCCCTCTCCCGGGTGCTCCGATACCCCTCTGGAGTGCACACCCATGACCCCAGCCAGCAGCACCGCCCTCGGGCCGGAAACCGTCCCGCAGGCCGCGTCGGAGCTCGGCCCCCCGGAGCCGAGCGCCACCCCGCTCGCCGACGCCGTCCTGCGCGTCGCCAGACGCGACATCGCGTCCTTCCACGCGCTGCCGCTCTCGCACGGCCGGTCCATCCTCAACTCCCGGACCAAGGCCGTGTACGAGGCCCTGTTCGGGCAGGCGCAGCTGGCCGCCGACGTGTCCTACAGCGGCACCATGCTCGACTCGTTCTTCCGCCCGCACGGCCCGCTGCGCGAGGCCCAGCGGCTCGCCGCCCGGACCTTCGGCGCCGACACCACGCTCTTCCTCTCGGCCGGCACCTCGACCGCCAACCGGGTCGCGCTCGCCGCCCTCACCCGCCCCGGCGGCCGGGTGCTCGCCGACCGCAGCTGCCACCAGTCCGTGCACTTCGCCCTCGGCTCGCTGACCGTCGACGTCGAGTACGCCCCCATGCGGCGCTGCTGCGACACCTGCCCGCGCACCTTCGCCGACCTGCCGGTGCTGCTCCGCAGCTTCGCCGAGGCCGCCGCCGAGGGCCGCCCCTTCGACACCGTCGTGCTCTCCGCGGTCTCCTACGACGGCGTCCGCTACGACCTGCCGACGCTGCTCGCCGAGATGTCCCGGATCCACCCGACCGTCAACGTCCTGGTCGACGAGGCGTGGGGCGCCATCCACCGCTTCCACCCGCAGCTGCGCCCGCTCACCGCCCTCGCCGCCGTCGAGCAGCTGCGGGCCGAGAACCCGTCACTGCCCATGACGGTCGCCGTCACGCACTCCGCGCACAAGTCGATGTCCGCGCTGCGGCAGGGCTCGTACCTGCACCTCGTGGGCGATCGGGAGGCGCAGGAGCGCACCGCCCAGGCGCTCTTCCAGCACCACACCACCTCACCGAGCTTCCCCGTGCTGGCCAGCCTCGACCTCGCCCGGCTGCAGGCCGAGCACGAGGGCGAGGCCCTGCTGGAGCGGTCGCTGATGCTCGCCCGCACCCTGCGGACCGAGATCGCCACCGACCCGCGGCTCTCCGCCTACCGCACCCTCGGCCCCGAGGGCCACCTCACCGACCCGGCGATGCTCGTCTCCGACGACCCCACCCGCGTCCTGGTCGACATTCGCGCCCTCGGCATCACCGCCGCCGACTTCCGCCGCATCCTGTTCGACGAGTACGCCCTGTACGTGGCCCGGGAGAGCGGCGGCGCCGTCCTCTTCCACGTCCACATCGGCGTCGACGAGGGCACCCTGCTGCGGCTGCTGGAGGCGCTGCGGGTCATCCAGCGCACCTACCGCACCACCTCCGCCGCCCTCCACGAGGACAGCGCCGACCACTTCATCATCGCCTACCCGCCCGGGATCCCCATCACCGTGCCCGGCGAGAAGCTCTGCGACGCGACCCGCGCCGAGATCCGGGCGCTGCGCGCCAGCGGCAGCGAGATCTACACCCTCTACCAGCCGCAACCCGCCGCCGCCCCGGCCCCCGAGACGGCGTCCGCCACCACCGCTGCATCGGAGTAACGCATGATCAAGCTCGACGACATCCGCAAGCACGCCGCCCGGCGCCCCGACCACGTGGCCGTGGTGGACCGCGACTTCCGCCTCACCTGGACCGAACTCGCCGAGCAGGTCGCCCGGGTGGCCACCGGCCTGGCCGACCACCTGCCCGCCGAGCGCCCCGCCCGCGCCGCCTTCATGTCCTGCAACAGCTGGGAGCTGGTGGTCGTGATGGCCGCCTGCGCGACCCTCGGCGTGCCCTGCATAGGCCTCGACTACACGACCACCCCCGAGGCCACCGCCGGCGCCCTGGAGCAGCTGCAGCCGACCGTGCTCATCAGCACCCCGCTGCGCCGCCCGCTGCTGGAGCGGTCCGGCTGGCCGGGCACGCGCGACGTCCTGAGCATCCACCTGGCCGGCCCGGAGAACGACGACTACGACACCGGCCCGGCCGCCCCCGGCGCGGTCTGCTTCCAGGCGCTCGCCGCCTACGAGCCGGCCCCGACCACCCCGGTCGAGCAGCCGTTCACCGCCTTCTCCTTCACCTCCGGCACCAGCGGCATCCCCAAGCTGGTGATCCGCAACTCCTCGTTCGAGGCGCGCCGGCTCTCCGACCTGGTGGACCAGTACTCCTTCGACGAGGACGACGTCCACATGGTCACCGTCCCGCTGTACCACTCCTCCGGCCCCGGCTGGGCCCGGATCTTCCTCTCGCTCGGCGGCTCGGTCGTGCTCAGCCCGTACGAGGACGCCGAGAAGATGGCCGAGCTGATCGTCGCCGAGGGCGTCTCCACCACCCTGATGGTGCCCCCGGTGCTCAACCGGCTCATCTCCCACCCGGCCTCCGAGCACCTGCACAAGACGTCCCGGCTGCGCTTCCTGCTCTCCGGCGGCCGCCACCTCAACCGCTGGGTCATCAACCAGACCTGGGACCGCCTCGGCCCCGTCCTGCACCTGTACTACGGCACCACCGAGACCGGCCTGAACACCATGATCGGCCCCGAGGAGCTGCACGTCGCACCGGCCCGCTCCGGCCGTCCGATGCCCGGCAGCACCATCCTCGTCCTCGACCCGGAGCACCGCCCGCTGCCGAAGGGGCAGCTCGGCCGGATCGCCATCGCCAGCTACCAGCTGATGGACAGCTACGCCTCCGCCGAGCCCGACTTCCTGATGATCGAGCACGCCGGCCGCACCCAGAAGTACCTGCTCACCGGCGACAGCGGCGTCATGGACGAGGGCGGCCGGATCGAGCTCAGCGCCCGCAACGACGGCGTCACCAAGGCCGAGGGCCGGCACCCGCTGGACGTCAACATCTTCGCCCTCGAGGACGAGCTCACCGGACTCCCGTGCGTCCGGGAGACCGCCGTCCTCAAGGTCGACCTCCCCGACGAGGGCCCGACGCTGGTCGCGGCCTTCGCCCCCATCTCCCCCGAGCGCGAGGCGAGCGGCTCCCGTGCCGTCCTCGCCGCGTGCCTGCGCCGCGCACCGCAGCTGCCCGCGCGCGTCGTGACCGTCCCCGAGATCCCGTACAGCCCGACCGGCAAGGTGCGTACCGCGCAGCTGCTGTCGACCGTCCTCGACCTGATCGGGCAGGAGAACGCGGCCTCGGCGGCCGACCGCATGGAGCTGACGACGGCATGACCGCCGTCCTGCGTGCCGCCCCACCTCACCCCGACTCCCTGACAGGAGAACTGTGAACGACCAGAAGAAGTACGCCCGAGGGGTCCTGCTGTGCCTCGCGGCCACGCTCTCGTGGGGGGCCATGTTCCCCCTCATGGACGTGACGCTGAAGTACATCGACCCCTTCACCTTCACCTGCCTGCGCTACGGGATCGCCGGCCTGATCTTCGTGGTCGTCCTGCGCGCCCGGGAGGGCGTCGCCGGACTGCGCCTCAAGGGCGAGCGGGTCGGCCTCGCCTGGCTCTTCGGCACCGCCGGATTCGCCGGCTTCCAGTTCCTGGTCTTCTTCGGCCAGGACCTGATCGGCGAGCAGGGCGCGCTGATCGCCTCGATCATGATGGCCACCATGCCGATGATGGGCTTCCTGGTGAACTGGGTGCTGCGCAAGGTCGTGCCGCCCAAGTGGTCCTTCGCCTTCATCGGGCTGTCCTTCGTCGGCGTGATCCTCGTCGTCACCAAGGGCGACGTGGCCGCGCTCTTCAACACCCCGCAGAACTACGGCGCCGACGCCCTGCTGCTCTTCGCCGCGCTCTGCTGGGTGATCTACACCTCCGGCGCGACCTACTTCCCGAGCTGGTCGCCCATCAAGTACACGACCGTCACCACCGTGCTGGGCCTCGGCAGCGCCGTGGTCATCACCGCGGTGCTGCTCGCCACCGGCGCCGTCGCGGTGCCGACCGGCCACGCGGTCGTCACGATCCTGCCCGAACTCGCCTACATGAGCCTGATCGCCGGCTTCGGCGGCGTGCTCGCCTGGAACATCGGCAACCGCAACCTCGGCCCGCTGAACGGCGTGCTGTTCATGGACGTCGTCCCGATCACCGCCTTCACCATCTCCGCGCTGACCGGTGTGATCCCGGCCGGCATGCAGGTGGTCGGCGCGCTGTTCACCGCGTCCGCCCTCGTCCTCAACAACCTCTACCTGCGGCGCCGGGCCGCAGCCGCTGCGCCCGCCCCGGCCGCGGTCCCGGCCGCCGCG